>NZ_JALVTW010000033.1 GCF_027023985.1 Persephonella sp.
CTCTACACATCTCAAGCTTCGTTTTCGGGAAATTGTTTTTGTATATATGTGTTTCAAAAACTTGTTGTGCCTGGGCGGCAATTGCCAGCCCAAGCAAAAAGAATGTAAAAGTTTTCATGATTATCTCCTTTTCACTATATGTTGATAAGTTTCGCTATCTTGGAAATGTGGAAACTCTTTGAAGTGTTTCCAGTTTCCACCCCATTCTAAGCCTATTTCTTTTGCTATTTGTCCAAGTGCTTTATAGGCTTCTTTGTTGCTCCAGTCAGGCTTTCCGCCGCTCAAAGGGACACAGTCAAAGGCTACCCCATATTGGTGATAACTTTGCCAGCCTCTTGCATTTGTCACTATCCGGTTTGCTTCTTTTTCTGATAGAGGATACAATCCGAGTTTTTTCCTTTCTTCATTTAGTTCAGAAACAGTAATTCCAAATTCTCTTAATCTGCCCTGTTTGTATAGTATCCCTTGTTCTTCGGGGCTTCTGTAAGTGCAATAAATAAGAACTTCTATGCCATTCTTTTTTGCAAGTTCCAAAAATTCTCTTGCTTTTTGCTGAGTAATTGGATGCAGGTCTTCTATTCTTCTACTTGCCATGGCTACTCCCCGCTTGGTAATGGTGCTGTTTGTATAGACTGGTCAAATATTTGTTGTTCAATTGCTTTCATATCAAGTGAAAGGAGTTTGTCAAGTGTCGCAATCACCTGTAAATCGTTGTTTATCCAATCCCAAATCAGACTGTCATATGCATACCACCAGTTCTCCAAGTCTTGAGCTTCTGTCCCCTCTTCTTCACCACTCTTTTCTTTTTGTGCACAGAACTGGATATCAGCGAGATCGTTGTAATCGTATTCGTCGCAAATCTTTTGAAACCTTTGTTTTTCAAACTGCAGTATCTCTTTCCTTTTCTGCTCTTTGATTTTTTGAAAAACGCAATTTTCATCAACCTCAAATGTTTCCATGTTGATACAATCGTTTGGGACATATTCAGGAATTGGTTTATTTCCTTCTGTGAGCCATTTTTGAAACTCTTGAAAATCTCTGTTTGCAGGGTCTTTGGGTATCGCTTTATTTTCTTTGAGATTTAGTATTGTTTGTCCTTTATCTTGATACATTTCAAACCTCCTTACAATTCTGCGTCGGCTGTGAAGTGCCAAGAATATAAATGTCCTTGTGTAAGAACGTTATCCGCATACCAGTAAATTTGACGTTCATTTGTTTCTATACCTATTAGCAATCCAGATATTGTCGCATTTGCATCAATATCAGTAATCTGTCCCTGAACACCACTACCACGAGAATATACCGTGATTGTCGGTATTGTTCTCATTGTTGTAGGGAAATGAACATATCTATCGTAGAAATCGTATCCAGACATTGCATGGGAAGTAAAAGCACCAGCTGGATTTGACGGGTCATAATGTGGATACATAGAAGAAAAATAATATCTCATACACCTCAATAATTGCACATCATATGGAACATACTCAAAATCAGTTCCTGTATCAGATTCTTCAACTTGGACATACGCAAGCTCAATGAAATCTCCTACATCGACAGTAGTGTCTTGTATAGTAGAACCATCATTTCCCACTTTGATTCCAAAGAGTTCTACAAATTCAAGAGTCAAAGTATCAATTCCTGCTACGGTCAAATCAAGTGTGTATGTCCACTCAAGTTTTGTCCAAACATTAGGAGAAACATTAAAGTCTTGTCTATAAAGTATTAGATGCTGATTTTGGTCTTTCGCTGTTACATATAGCTGAACAATTGATTTGTTTGTTTTTACCCAGCAAGAAACTGTATATTGTTTTTTATCAAACAAGTGATAATTGTCTTTTGTAATCTCAACCCTTTGAGCGATACCTGTTATTCTATTTGCTACATTTGTATCAACTTGAGTGATTTCATGATGATAAATGTTCCCAGAAAACTCAGACCCTGTATAAGTTCTTTTTTCTATCAGCTTCCCCAGTATGCCGACAGGTGATGCAGACCAATCAAGAAACCTATCTGCACAATACTGTGAATTTCCTGTATTGAAAGAAGTCCCCCTCTGCCATATTGTGAAATCGCCATTGATTATGAGATTCTTGAAATTTATCCCGTTCAGCTTCGCAAAATTTACGCTATCTCTTATATCTGCATGAGCAGATGTATTTGTATTGTGATTGTTTATTGCTGTGGAAATCTGCCCTGGTATGTTGTGTGAGGTCTGGTCTGAATTGTGAGCAGTTATCTCATCATTTACATATTTTCTGCTTGCAAGCACTATCGCTGGGTCTATTTTGAGTTGAACTGAATCTACATTCTCAACCTCCATAATAAAGCGTATATACATATCATTTCCAGCACCTTGAGAAAGAACTGGTTTATATGTCTCTGGATAGTTTCCAATAGCTATCAAATTCCCGCTATCATCAAATATTCCTATTTCTCTGATTGTGAAACCTCCCTGGTCTGCAGGAATAATTCCTTCTACGATTATCCAGTTTGGATTGTCTGAGTCAGTAGTTATTCTGTTTATCTGTGCCCTGTAAACTTCATTTTCGAGAGCTGTTTGAGTTTCGTTCGGTGCGTAATAACTGCCATTTCCGTCTCCTACTGCAAACTCTGTAATGTTGACAGCTGTTCCGCTTGCCTGTGCGTTTGCAAGTGCTTGTTTTCCGTATGAAGTTAGTATCGTATAGTAATTCTCATTTGTAGCCATTTATAGCCTCCTATGCTGCTTGATGAGGGTAAATTGTTGTTGTGTGAACTGCTTGATATCCAATAGCCCTATAATCCCCAAAATTGGTTTGAATTTCTTTAACCTGATATGGATAAACTGTCATGTCGTGTCCAGAAAGAGCAGCTGTCGCTCTGTTTTGTTTGAAGTCTGAGGTGAGGTAGATAATCAGTTTTTCTAAAACCTCATGTGTAGGTTTGATTTTTGGTAGAAGCTCTGAAATTAGTGAAAATTTTTCCTCAGATATTCCATTCCTTACATCTGCTTCTACCCTGAACTCTGCCCATCTATTTGGATCTGTTTGTAAAACAGGTGTTATTTTTACATTTTCAAAGCCATATAAAGCTAAAATTTCTTTAATTCCTTTTACCGTTCCTGCTTTCTTATACCACGGTATCGTGTTTATAACTCTGTTTCTAAATTCTTCTTCTGTTTCAGATTTGAATTTGCTAAAGCCTCTTTCTTTACCAAGCAGGTATAAAGCATTTGAATTTGCAAATTGAGGAAATTTCTGCCTTCTTACCTTAAATGCATGTTGCCTAAAGTTTTCAATATTTACTTCCCAGGACTGATAAAGTTTATAAACATCTCTTTCTATTTTTTCTTTATTTCCTGTTTTAAAGCTTGCAGGAGAAATCTCCCAAAGCCAGTCTGCAATCATTATGCGATGCTACCCCATTCAATTGGTTGTAAAAGAACAAGTGTAATTTCTACATCAACTTTTTCATCACCTTCTGCTGCTTTTGTTTTTGGATTGTCCATTTTCACAGACGGTAGTTTATCGGTAACTGCCACATTAAACTCATCATCAAGATAAGAAATGGTTATAGGGAAAGGGGCTATCTGGGAAACTCTCTGTTTACCTTGAGACCTGACCCATTCCATTAATATGTTAAATCCGGTTCTTGTAAGGGTAATTTTTCCTGAACCTTCCCATTTACCTTTTGTCCAGCCGATAGGAATGTTTCCTCTGCCGTATCTTGCTTTTATGTTCTCTTTATCTTCATAATCAATTGCTACTATGTGGTCTTTTAGTATTTGAGGTGCATCGTCTATCCCTATTTCAACAGAGCTCCAGTCGTACTCTTTTCCATTGATTAATACATTAGCCATTTTTATTAACCTCCTATTTCAAGAAGTGGATTTTCAAAGGATTGATGTATTTCAATCCAGTCCATGTGCGGAGTTGGAATTGATTTTGTGTACACATTTAGTTCTCTTGATGCCCAGATATCCTGACCTTCCGGTATATATACCCTGTACCCGTATAGTTCTTTTCTGTCATACATTCCAACTTTTAACGCATGTTCTATTTTTGCCTTCAGTTCCTGAACTGTAGGTGACTTTGTAGGTTTCACAGGATTTGAAGGATCCTGGTTGTTTGGTGGAAGTATCTCACCTTTCAGGTACTTCATTACTGCTTTTCTGGATAGTTTTGCAGCCTTATCAGCTGCCCTTCTTGCATACATAAAGTGGTAATCAGAAGTTGGGTCGTTCATTGCAACAGGGTTTGTAACGTAGTATCCTGCATATCCATCATAGGTTCTTATAGTTATGAATCCTGCCTGGTCAAGTGTGTATATATGGGAATATGTAAGACCGTCTGGAAGCGAAACAAGATTTTTAATAGGAAATGCTCCAACTTCCCCAATGTCCTGAGAAACTTTAGCTCTTGAAATAAGTCCCATTATAGAACCAAGACCATTCCTGTGTCCCTGATTTCCTTTTATGTTTGTAAATGTTGCATAAGCGGCAACAACAAAAGTTCTTAAAGCTGTAAATCCAGACCATTCATTGATTAGATTAGTTACATATGTATCGAAATCAGGCTCAACCGTGGTATCCGGATTTTTATCTCTTGCTTCCACAATTGCCCAGACATATATGTGTCTTGATACAAGGGAAGAAAGATAAGACTCTATTGATGTTGCAAGAGTTTTATCTACTGGTGTTAAAACCGCTATGTATTCAAAAAGGGCGTCTCCATTTACAAGAGATTGTTCTACTGCTGTTTCTATTGCAGTAAGTATATCTGCAGAAGTGTTAGAAGCTGCAGATATTGCATATACTATTCCCTGTCCATTTGAAACGGCATCAAGCAGTTTATCTGCAAAAGCACCACCAAACAGCTCAATAGCTTTCTCATAATCATTAGGCAGGAACAGTCTATAAACCTGATTTGCTGTTGCAGTTCCTGAAGTATCCTTGATACCGACTGCTATTGCTATTCCATCTCCGGTAGCCGGTATTCGTCCTAACGCACCATCATAAAATAGAACATCAACATCGGGTAATGCTGACTTTTGTCCTTCTACTCTAATCATTATTTATTGCCTCCTTTCTTTTTAGTTACTAATGCCCCAGTGGCGATATTTTCACCCACTTCTTCTTGGGGTTTTTTTGACAAATCAGGAATTTCATGGCTTTTGCTTTTTAAAAAAGCATCCATCATTTCTTTGAAACGATTTTCTGAGATTTCATCATCATCTTTGATATTGAAAGCTACTTTCATACCTTCAAAAATGTGCATTCTGTTTTTTAGAACGATTTCTCTTTCTTTTTCTCCATGTTTGATTTTTGCTTTCTTAATTAAAAGTTTTTCTGCTATCTCTTTTGCTTTCATGAGAATGTAACCTCCGTATTAACTGATATTTTGGGATATTCTTTGTCTAAAACTGATATACCTTTTACTGTTAAGATAGCCCTATATTTGTTTATTCCTTGTTTGTCCGTTTCTTCCTGGAATTCAAATGGGGTTATGGATAGTTCCAGCTGCTCTCCATTTGAATCTGTTTTATATGGATTGTTTAAAATCAAAGAAACAATCTGGTCTAAAAGATTAATCTGGCTTTCAGGAATCTGAGCATTAAGTTCAAATGTGTAGATAAAATCATCAATTTTATATCTGATTGTTATTCCTGTATCTGTTTCAGTAGTTTTCCATCTTTTTCTGTTTCTTTTGATGCTTTGACCTGCAAACTCAACTACCAGCAATGGAATGGTGGAATGTTGCCCATATCCTTTATGGGCTTTTGTCGTATTAATAATCTGCGAAAAGTCAGCTACTAACATATTTAAAATCTCTTGGCTGCCTGGCATTTTAATCATGTAAAAAAGATAGAATGTGAAAAGGGCAAAAGTTAGGACAGGTTGGACAGGTAGAAGATTAGTAGTAAAGGCTTACAAGTTTGACCACTTCTTCAAATGGAATTCTTTTGTTTTTGTCTTCCAGTGTTAGTATTTGACCTTCCATTATCCTATGATGGATAGTTGAACGGGATATACCGGTTATTTTTGAAACTTCTCTAATAGAATATGACGCTTTAACTTCACCGAACTTTTCTATGCTTTTTTGTTTAACCCAGCTTTCATAATCTATAATTACCTGTCTCTGGAGGTTCAGTTTTTCCTTTAGCTTTCTGTTTATTTTTGCTAATTCTTCATTTAATTCTTGCTTTTTTCTTATGAGACTTAAAATTTCTTCCTGGATTAAATTTCCTTCTTTTGCAGGAATTTTTATTCCCATTTTAGCCCTCAGGTTATGTTTTTTGTGAATCTACATTATTTATTGATGGTGTATCAAGTTGTTTTGGAATTTATGTGGTTGAGCATTAGTACTGAATTTCCAGCTTTTGTGAGCTCCATGGAGTAGAATCTACTATTTTTACTTCTCCTGAAGACTTTTCAAATCCACTGATAGCCATTTCAAGTGCATCCGGAAGGTCATCATGGGATCCTTTCGGAAACTCTACAAGTTGATCTATCAATAACTTTTGATTTTCTTTGAATTTGATTAGCCCATTTTCTATAAGTGGGCTTAATTTTTGTATTCTTACTTCTTTCTGGATTGTAGATTTTATAGGTTTTATAGGTAAATGAATTCCTTGCTTAGAAGCTTCTCTCATTATTGTGTTTTTATATAGTTCTTGAAAAACTTGTGATTCAAAAATTATTTTCCTTGGTTTATATATCAGGTACTTCTCAATTATTTTGTTGGCAAATTTTAAGTCCGATATTTTCTCTCCATAGGCATCTAAAACATAATAAATGCCTGTGTCAAAGTCTTTGGCCACTGTTACTATGGCTGAATAGTCTCCTGTTTTCTTTCCTGTTGCTGGGTCTATTCCCATTATGATGTCAAGCCTTTTGCTGTGTATCTCAATCGGCTGGTAATATTCAATCCAGGAAAGTTTGAATATCATGTCTTCTTCTGATAGGGGTTCATTTAGATACTCTGTTGAGAAATGAACAGAACCTAAAGCTCTTTTCTTTTTTTCTAAATCTTCAATAGACCACATTTCTTTCCAAAGCGGCGTTCCATCTTCAAGTATTGCAGAAAATCTTAAACCTAACCAGTTTTTGAGTTTTTCTTCTTCTATTTCTTTTAAAAGCCTTGAGGGCAGGTCATCTGAATGAAATATTGTATTTACCACAACCACAAAAGCATTTTTACCAAGTGCCATTACTACTCTTTTAAACCATCTATAAAGCTTTTCCCTCTGTGCCGGTGAGTTTGCTAAATCGTCCTTCATAATATCGTCTGCTATGACCAAATCCGGTCTGTGCTGTCTGTATCTAATACCTCTCATTGAAGCTCCTGCACCTTTTGAGGCTATAGCAGAGCCGTTTTTAAGGGTTATAAAGTCTGATTTCCATTTATCCCCTTGCTGTTCTCCAAAGTCGTTTATCAGCTTTTCATTTTCCTCAAGCTCTGCTTTTATGTTTTCTAAAAACAGGTTTGCCATTTCTTGAGATGCTGACATAAGAAGGATAAACTTGGATTTGCCGGTCAGAACCCGCCATAATGGGTAAGCAAGGCTCATTCTGGTTGATTTTGCGTGTTCCCTTGGCTCTACATCAACCAATCCTTCAAGTTTGTGAACCGGCTTTAAAAGGTTGTGATATTTGGGTTTAATGTATTTTTTGAGCTGGTTAACCTGGTGGCTGTCTATTTTTTCTGTGTTTATTATCTCAACTAATATTTTGTGATACTCTGCAGGCTCACTGCTGAAATAGTGAGGTAAATAGTAAGAACAAAAAAACCAGAAATCATTTTTTGCTTTTTCTATCCTTGCTTGTTTTTCAGGATCCTGCTGTTGGGATTGCTCTTTTACTTTTTTTAAAGCTCTTTTTATACCTTCTTTTTTATAACTCATCTTGAAGCCTGTTTATTATTTTTTCCCGAAGCTGTTTATCTTCTACCACTTCAATTAATACTTTTGTGATTTTTTCAAACATCTTTTCTGTGTGTTGTATTAGCTGTGTTTTTGTTTTTTCAACGTAAGCAGTTGAACGGGAAAGATTTGCTGAAGCATTTATAAGAGATAAAAGCTTGTCAATCTTTTTTTCTTCTATTTCTCCTTTTTCCTGCCATTCTGCAAATAGCTCCATAAGCAAGCCATTTGTAAGCAGTGCAATATTTTGGGACTGGGTCATAAGGTCAAAATCTTCATCTGAAAGCAAGCCAGCTTGTTTTAGTTCCAGTAGTGGTTTTACTCTCTGTATAAATCTATGGATTGATGTTCTTGAAGCCTGAGCATTAGGAAATTTTATTTTCAGCTCCTGTTCTATTTCAGCTATTGTTTTACCTTCTGCATACATTTTTGCAACTTCCTTTTTTAAGTGCGGCTGCTTATCAAAATTGTGTTTTCTCGGCATAATTAAATCTCCAGATCAATGTTTGCATCTATAAATTCTTTTTTAAGTAGTGCTTTTCCTTTAGGTGTAATCCTGAATTTCATCGCATCATCAAGTATTGGATGATTGCTTTTTGGTTCTATATAGTGCTTGTTGACAAGGTATCTTATGTTTACGTTCATCAAATGATGTCTGTCTGGAAATAAATGCCAGTCATAAAGAAGCCCCTCAATAAATGCAATAGTTAATCCTTCATTCCCCATTTTGTCTAAAAATTTCAAGATTAAAGCGTTTATCTGCTTATCCACTTTTTCCATTTCTTATCTCCATAATAAGTTTTTTAATTTCTTCAAATTCCCTTTCCATTTTTGCTTCTGTTTTATTGTGATATGCAAGCCATTCATCTCTTTTCAGATATTTGTCTGCTATCTCTTCTCTCAGCTTGTAATGTTTTTCCTGGAGATCCTCCAGTCTTTTGTTGTGATTATCCTGTAATTTGGAAAGGTCGGCTTTCAAACTTCGTGTAAACCAAACTAATGCTCCAACTGTCCCAATCAGCTGTCCAATACTAATTGCTACTTGCCATTCTGACATTTGATTTCCTCCAGATATCTCTTCAGGGGTAATACTATGTATGGTTCTTGTCTATTAGCTTTGATAACTAATTTGTCTGCTCCATCAAATAGATTTAAAACCGAAAACTGCTTTCGTGCTTTTACTTGAATAGAACCTATTCCTTTGACTTGTAAATCTGCTTTCCCAAAAGAACCTGCTGAACGAACAGTTTCAAATCCAGCCTCTTCAAAAATTTTTTTAACTTCTCTTTCTACTCTTGAGCCTTTTGCTTTTGCTTTCATTATTTGACCTATTAAGTTTAATTTTGATTAAAAGATAAAACACACCAGTGTGTAGTGTTAGGACAGGTTGGACAAATAAAGGATTTATACTGTTGTTGTATCTGTATCTGCTGAAGGCGGCAGAGGCTTTTGCTTTGCCCAGTCTTCAAAGGCAAGGATTGTTTTGCCTTCCATTCTTTCCTTTTCATACTTGACCAGCAGCTTTCTGCAGTATTCGTCTGTTGACTGGGCTGTACATGTTTTTGTTTTGCTGGTGTTTTTTTTGGAAAAACCTGTTGTGCTTGCAGTTGTATCTGCGGAAGTTTTTTTCTCTTTCTTTTCTTCAGGAAGTTTTGTTTCAATTAGTTGAACTGTAGCTTCAATTCCGGTATCAACTTCCATAGACCTAAAATTATAAAACTGAACTTTCTGGATACCTCTTGCTCTGCAGTGTTTATCTATGATTGTCCAGACGACAGGTCTTCCATTTTTTAGTCTCTTAAAAGCTTTCTCAATTTGTTTAACCTTGTCAAATGCTGAAATATCTTCTTCATCTGCAAGGGAGAAAGTTATGTCTATGTATGCCGGTTCATAACCCTGATAAATTCTCGTTAAAGAGCTGTTTCCTTCCCCTGTGTTGTCTTCATATTTTATATTTTTGTAAACCTCAACTCCGGTATTATCTACCGGAAGAATTATCTCATTACCGTCTTCATCAATCAGTTTTACTACTTTGTTTTCCATTTGCTATACCACCTGCAGTGTTAAGCTTTGAAGAGTTGGAAGTTCATTAGGGTTTACCGTTATGTCAGATGTCGGATTGTTTATGTTTGCTTTTTCTACTCCTTCTATTTCCATGAGAACATAGTAAATAGTGGAAAGAACAACGCTTTTTCCTATGGTAAATCTCCTGCTTTCATAGTCAAAAATTATATCTTTGTAGTCTGGATTATACACAAAGAGAGCATGTATTCTTCTTTCTGCTTCAGCTTGAATTAATGCTTTATCTGGATAATCAGAATAAGATGTTATCGTTATATCTAAATCCACAGGCTTTTCTGTTGGACTTTTTACCTGTATATCTGCAGCTGGAGTTTTTATATCATCTATAACAGCCTGAACCTGCGAAATTAAATCTGCCGTCGGCATTCCAGAAGAAGAAACTATGTATATATCAGCTGTTCCCTGTCCTCTTGGATGCTGGTTATCAATATAGCAGTCAACTACACCATCAACAGATAAAGTGTGAAATCTATAATAATCATCTGTAAAGATAGACTTTGTAGCCCATACGAGAAGAATTCTATTTCTAAGACTTTCGTCTGATTCTTCATCTGTTCCTTCTTCAATGAGCCAGTCAGCTGGATTATATATCTCATCAATACCAGATATATATGTTGTCAGGGTATTTATCATTCCCTCTCCCACATTGTATTTTGCTCCAGGTTCTTCAGCTTCTATTTGGACAGAAGTTTCTGCCTGTCCATCTATTAGCACTTTTTCCTCAATGGTTATAAACTTAAGCTCTTCTCCAAAGATATTGGGAGCAGTTTTTACTATAGTTCCTTTTGGGATAAGTACATTTCCTGATATATCTGTTCTTCTGAAAAGAAGATATCCTTTTGCTTTTTTTGCTGGTTTTCTTGTTATTCCAAATGTAGCTGCATGGGTATCAAGCCATTTTCCCTTGGCAGTCATCACAAACATATTTGGAACGATGTGTTCTTTCACAAGGTCGTACAACTGTTTTATGGCTTCTGAATTAACCTCAAGGAGTGTTCTGTAAGCTCCACCAACATTGTAGTTTGTTATTTTAGGGTTTTTCTGTCTTGATAAAGCAATAGATTCTTGTAGTAGTTGTTCAAATGTCGGATAATCCAGTAAACTGTCTAAAGTCTGTTTATAGTCCATTTTTTATCCCTCTATTGTTTTTGAAACTTTTATGTATATGTCCTGACTATCTCTATCCAAATCAATAATCAAATTGATAGGCGTGTCATACTCTACTGTTTCAACTATTACTTTTATTACAAATGTTCTCATATCTATATACTCTCTGACAGCTGTTGCTTCCAAAATCCTTGGATCCTTTTCAAGTTCTGTTTCAATAAGTGTCAGTATTTCAAGTTCTACCTCCTCTGACCACTGAGCCTTAAGATATTTATAAAGGTCTATTCCGTAATCTGGATGCCTGAAGTGTGAACCTTTTACTGTTTTGAGTCTATTAATAATATCCTGAATGAGGCAATATTTATCGTTTACAGTTGTTATATCTCCTGTCGGCAAAACCTGAAAATCTCCATTAATGCAGTAGATATCTGTTCCAAAATCCATTTTCGCCCTCTATATAGTTTGGTTTGGTGTTCCTGTTGTTCCTCCGCTATCTCCCGGATGAGTATGAGAATTGTATGTATCCCTTAGCTGAGATAGTGTTCCTTTTGTTCCTCCCAAATCTGCTATTTGCCCATTGGATGTGATGTTTCCTGTTGTTAGGAGATTTCCGGTTATCTGCACATCTCCGGTTAGAAAAAATCCCGAAGGTGCTGTTAGCTCTACTTTTTTATATGACCCTGACCACAGGTTTGAAACATTTTCCGTTTTGTTGTTGCCAACCTGTTTTATCTCATCTTTTGGAACGTTTATCTGAAGGTTATCCTTCCCATGTTGTGGAATAGATTTTCTGAAAGGAAGAATTCCATCTATGACTGGATAGGACAGACATCCATACAGGAATGACACTTTTACTATTGCTCCTTTTTCAGGAAGGAAAAATATTCCCCTGTTATTTCCAAACCCTATCCCAAGAATTGGAACATCTGGAATAACAAGCTCTGAATCTTTAAAGTCTCCACCCTCTGTAAGTTCTATTAGTCTTACATCAGCTGAATACAGGCAGTTCAGAAAATCAGATTTACCTGCCACTTCATAAACTTTTTCTACCTTTCCTAATACTGGCGGAGTAGGAATAGATACTGTCTTCTCTATTAAGCTTTTAATTTCTTCAATCTGTTTTTCAATCATAAGAAAAAGATATATTAGGGGAGGGTAGAGGATTAGGACAGGTTGGACAAGTTAACTAAATAAAGTGACTTTCTTTCGATCTATTTGTTTTTTCCCTCTTAATAGTATTACTTCAACTTCCTTATTGCTTTTTTCATAATCTGCCTCATCTATCCTAATGCGAGGAATAGTTATAAGTATTGATTGCTTTGTTTCTTTTATTTTTATAACAAGCTTATTATTTTCTCTATTAGATTCGTATGGGAGGTTTATTTCATTTGTTATGACAACTTCAAATCTACTATCAAAATGTAGTTCTAACTGATCATCTTTTTTTAAGTTTTCACAAAAAATCAATAGTGGTGATTCGAATATTAATACATATCCATTCCTTGTATTCTCCTTTTTAGGATGTCGATTTAAAGTTTTGACATTTAATGAAGAATCGGATGAAAATAACTTATTTCTAATAATATACATTATGTATAATAACAACAAGAAATTAAAAGTCAACAAATATAGAGACAAAAATTCAAAATACTTTCTATTGTTATTTATAAATGTAAAAATTACATTTTTAACACTACCATTAAAAAATAAAATAACTGGCAAACCTATTACAAATAGAAAGATATAGGCAAGATTTTTATAAAAAAAGTTAATAATATTTTCTCTTAACTTATCAATATCAATCATCTTTGATTTCTAAAAAAGTATCAATATTTTCAGATATTAATTTTATGATTTCTTCTTTTTTGTTTTCTACATTACTGAATCTAAATGTTTCGCCTTCATAATATAGTATATGTATTTCATTTTCTATTTTTATTCTCAGTGCTAAGCTAACGATATTATGTGGGAACTCATCCGGATATTTTATATAACTCTTTAAAACTTTATGTAAATATTCTCTTTCTATCTCTTCAACGAAAAAGTTAATCTTATCGGTTAAGTCTCTAATTTCTAGATATGCAATTCTATCTATTAAATCTTTTTCAAAGAAAAAATCTATAATCTGTAAATCTAATTTAAACCTTCTTAAACCTTTTTGAGAAAATTTAAATGATGAAAGCAATTTATCTAATGCCACAAAATCATTAAAAGAAATAGTCAAAAAATTGTATTTTGGTGAAACATAAGAAACAGAAAAAATTTCTTCAGAGTATAACTGCTTTTCTTCCAAATTGGATATCAATAATTCTCTTTCGTTATTGCTCAATTTTCTTAGGTCATAAATTTCAAAATACAAAAAATCTACGGTGACCATAATCAATCACCACCTTTAATCTTTAAAATTTGAATAATTCTCTTTTATTATTTCCCCTATCCTTGCATTTACTTCATCACTATCATTATTGATAGCTTTTATTATCAATGTGTATGATTTTTTATATATAGTTGCCAACTCTGACGGTTTTAATTTAGTATCTGGAATACCTATTTTCAACATGCCATCGTGAAATTCTATATTAATCTTTGTTGTACGCTTATAGTTAGAACCCAAGGAAAATCTTGATTCAAATCTAACTCCTGTTATAGAAGCTCCTCTTTCCATTATAAATTCCCAGAGCGTCGGATCTTCCCAAGGATCTCCTTTGAAAATAGCATTTTTTATGTGACCTCTCTCGTTTTCAACGTCTATTCTATTAATACGTTCAACAGAAAATTCATTTAGAAGAGTTATAAAAAAAGCTGTTTTGTCTGATACAAGATTTTGTTTATATGATGGATTAATACTTGTTTTATTCTTAATGTGCATATCAATAAAATTTTGAGCAAAAGTCTTTTTGGTAGTAATTATTAAAAAGAAATCTTGGTCTGCGTTTCCTCTATTCAATTTTATACCGTGCACGATTTGTTCATCTTTTTCTATTCTTGGAACATTATGTGCATCAATTATAGGTTTAAATCTTACTTCTTTTCTATAATACGCATTTTCCTCAAGTTCAGAAAGTTCATCTTTTAATTTAAACTTTTCATGGAAGCCAGCTTCAAGTTTGCTTTTATTATCGAAATCTTCACCAGTTGCTAAATATGAACTAAATCCAAGAGATGATCCAGAAAGAATTTCTACGATTGATAAAAACTCTTCTTCAGAAAAATTTTCATCTATTTTTAATATCTCATCGATAATATCCAACTTTTTATTCCTTAATAGTTCTTTCAATTTGTATTTTCTTCCCAAGTTTTTCAATCTATCTTCTAATATGGAAACCAATATAGCTTTTGTAAGTTTCTCTAGAATTTTTATTTTTTCTTCTTTCTCAAATGAATTAAAGTCCTCAACCTGAGCTTTAAATGATTCCATCATTTTTATCCCCCATAGATTTTAAATTAAATAACCTTCCCACAAAACGGATCTAAATATCCTTTATAAGTTCTGCATTGTTCTATAAACCAGCTTTCTAAATTCTTGTTCTTTTTTACTACTTGAAGATTATTCATAATAATTGCATGTATAACTCTTCCATTTGTATTCTGTTTATATACTCCCAAAACTTGATGTGGGAAATACTGCAGTCTGAAAATAAACTTGTCTCCATTATAAACATCTATATAAAACCAATTAGGTTGATTGGAAACCTTTGAAATTTCTTGAGTTAGATTTTTGAAGCCTAATGCATAGTCCATGAATGTTGCTTTCTCAAAGAAATGTATCTCTATTACTTTAAAATTATTATCAAAAGTTTTAATATTTACTTTCTCAGCGGATACCATATAAGGATGTTGTTGTAAAATCTGTAGAACTTCCTCAAATTTCTTGTTCTTTATTTGCTTAGTTTTTTCTATAGCAACTTTCGGTTCTTCTTTTTTTTCTGGAGTTAAAGCATCAACTATAAACAAAGCAATAAATAATCCTATGGAAATGAAAACAGGAACTTTTTTTGGTTTTTTCTTGATAAAAGCATAAGTAAGATACCCCAGAGATATAAAAAATAAAGTGCTTAATAGTCCCTGTAAAATCTCCATTTTCTTCCCCTCTATGTTTTAAGCCTTATTTACAATTTGCTTAAATTTACCAGTATCCTGCCTATGATTTTTATTTCTGACTGCTGGTCTTCTGTTATTTCAATATCGTTATATTCCGGGTTGTCTGATTTGAAAATAAGCTTATTGCCTTTTCTATCTCTTTTGAATCTTTTTACAAATAATTCGTTTTCTATACGGAACACATACACAGAACCTTCCAGCAAGAACGGTTCAAATTCCCAGAACCTTCCTACCAGGTAATCTCCCGGTTTTATAGTCGGATACATAGAATCTCCGTAAGCTTGTATCATAAAAAGTCCATTTCCAGAAGATATGCCAAGTATAGCCTGTGCAAAAAGTTTGTCTATTTGAATTGGCTTTGGTTCTGATTCAACAGCTTCTATTCCTTCTCCGGCTGAGGCATATATATCATAATAAGAAACTTGTAGGTAATTTCCTTTTGCTACCGCTGGAGCTTCCGTGAACATCTCCCCTACCCCTTTTTTAAGCCACTCCTCGTTGACGTTAAATTCTTTTGCAATGAGTTTCAAGGTGCTTTCGTCGGGGGTTCTCCTTCCTGCTTCATATTCTTGAATAGCCCTAAAACTCTTTCCTATCTTTTCGGCAAATTCCTTCTGAGATAAACCTAACATCTTTCTAAGCTCTTTTATCCTTTGTCCTATATTATTCATTTCTTTTTGTTTCAATCATTATTCCATTTTGCAAATTTTCAATTTGGAATATTATCCACACAAAGGCACACAAAAAGTGTTGACATATTCACATTGTGAATATATACTTATTTACAACCACATAAACGGAGGCTAAATAAATGTCAACCACAGGTAATATTAAACAGGAAAAAAGAAGTAAAGACAAGGTAATTTTAGAGCTCTACCAAGCAGGTTTCACTATCAGACAAATATCAAATATTTTGCAACTTTCAAAAACTTCTGTATTCAGAGCAATCAAAAAGGATAGTTCCAAAAAGGGAGTAGAAGATGGAAAAGGCAATTAAATTCTTAATTTACTCACTTGCTATATCGATTTTAGTATTGTCGCTTTCGATAGAAAAAAATAGGACTCTTGAAATAGCTTTAGGAATAGCTATCACTGCTGGATTTATTTTCAGCTATTTGGCAATAGCAAAAATCTGCTCAAGCAAAAATAAAAAACAAAATGGCAACGATAATAAGGAGCTGTGAGATGTCTAAAGTAGCTTTGGAAGTTTCTTTTAAGCCTCTCTTTTCGGCAGAAACAGCAATTAAAGCAAAAACTGCAGAAAAAAGCAAACATACAAAACCAATAATGATGCCAGAGTTATTCAAAAGAAATTCTTTGCTCACTTTAAGCACTAAAAAAACTAACTTAACTTCCATACAAAAACCATACTCCAAAACCTTTCCTTTCTTTAGGACAGGTTGGACAAATACACTCCAAGGAGGCTCAAGGTGAAAACCATTGATATACAAAAGCAGATAAAAAAATACGGAAAAGTGAATTTCGTTAAAGGGGAACTACTCAAAAGAGGATACTCACTCAAAGATTTTGCCCGTAATGTGCTTGGAATTCACGAAAACTTCCTGTATCAAATGCTCTACAAAGATGCACGCTCAAAGAGAATAGCAAAACAGATAGAAGATTTTTTAGAAGTTCCGAGAGGTTCGCTTTTTCCTTACCTTCTGGAGCCTGTGGAAAATTCCAAAGAAAAATCTGAGGACAAATAAAAATGGAAGCAGGCTTTTTTCTTATAGGTCTTGCAATTCTGATTTTAGCTTTGAACGCAGAAGATTTAATCAAAGCTTTTAGATGCAAAGATAAATCAAAAGGAGGTAACAAGTAATGGCACACGCTAACTTTGGATGGGTTTACAAAAGGTTCATCAAAAGGGTAAATCCTCTGATTTTTCAGGTAAGAGCTGGCATTTCTCACAAGACTGTTTACAGCTGGGCTCAAGATGCAGACAATCCATACTACCGCAGAGATCCTCTTTCAAAAGCTGTTGACATTTTAGACATTCTCAAAGACGAAACACCAGAACTATTCCAACAGGTTCTACAAGAACTACTCAGAAGATACGGCTATGTTCCAGTAAAACAAGAAAATCCTTCTGAAGATGTAAAACTCTCCAGGCTAATGAAGGAGCTCAACGATGTTCCCCTAACAGAAGTAAACATCATGGAAGATGGAAGGATAACAAAAGAAGAACTACTTCAGCTCTTAAACGAAATTGATGAAGCCCTTGCAGTTCTCAATGAAAAAAGAGCAATTGTCAGACAAAAAGTAATAAGTCTCAGGGAGGAATATTGAGATGGAAGAAAAATTAACAGCTCTATTTTTCATGTTACTTTCTTTTTCAATTCTTATTTTTGGTCATCTGGCTTTCAGAATAACAAAGCTAATTTACACCATCCAGGATATCTTTGGACTGAGAGGGAAACCAAATCGCAAACTTACTGCTATAGAAAATACTATTACAGCGGGGGAATTGATATTAATAACAGGTATAGCCATTGCATTTTTGCATATGCCCGAGGTGGCAGGATTTTTGATTTTCACTGGGTTTTTGATGGTAGTAGTTCCTCTTAGCTATCTCTGGTATTTAGAAATCTTTTCTGAATTTCAAAAATTAAAGAAAAACAAAGAGGAGAATTAAAATGTTTGAAGTTTTTGCATTTAGCATAATAGGTTCGCTAATTATTACTTCTGCATTCGTTATTTACATGAAATTGCTCCAGTTGGAAATGCTCATAAATAAACAGGAACACCATAAACAGGAGAATACAAACAATGGTGAAGATAATGAGGCATAAAAACCAGAAGAAAAAATTAGAGGATTTATCTTTGAATAAAGCTCTTTGCACATTAAATTTTGCGGTAATTCTTACTATTTCTAAAAACATATATATCAAAGCCCCAAACAATAATCCAAGTTCCATATCAAAACCATACTTCAAACCATTCCAACTATTTAGGACAGGTTGGACAAATACACTCCAAGGAGGGTTAAGCAGATGATAGTAAAACTACCTATAAACAAAATCATAATTCCTCAAGGGCTACTCCCAAGAATTTTTGGAGTAAATGAGGAAAAAGTAGAAGAATACGCAGAAGCTATGGAAAATGGGGCAGAGTTCCCACCTATAAAAGTTTGGGAAAAGTTAGACGGGACCTATCAGGTAATAGATGGAGTTCACAGGATATCAGCTTACAGAAAACTTGGAAAAGAGTATATAGAAGCTGAAATAATTCAGGGCATTGAAGATGAAGTTGCATTTATGGAATGGGCTATCAGAGAAAACCTCAAACACGGTTTACCACTCTCCAGAGAGGACAAAAGGGAAGATGCAAGAAGGCTATACATAAAGGGTAGAAAACCTGAGAGTATAGCAAGGCTTTTCAAAGTATCACTGAGAACTGTTTACAACTGGATAGGAGATTTGAAAGAAGAAGAAAAACTTGAAAAAGAAAAACTGAAACAAAAGGCTTTAGAGCTTTACAGGGAAGGTTATACACAAGGGGAAATTGCAAAAGAATTAGGGGTCGAACAAGGAACTATTTCTAAATGGTTAAGAAATTATTCCACTTTGAAAGATTTCAAAACGGAATATCAACCCACCCAAGAAGAACCCTCTTATGAAGAGGAAGTAGAAGAATACGACGGAAGCTGGGACGACTGGAACGAAGAAGAGGAAACAGAAGAGGAGCAAGTAGCCGAGGAACCAAAAGCAAAACCCAAAAAAGAATCTTCAAAAGAAGAAAAGAAACTCTTACACCCAAATCACATACTTGAAAGAGATAAAAACGCAATCTGGGATGCAGTTATAGAAATAGAGTTTCATTTTGGAGAAGAAAAAGCTTTAGAAGTTTTAGAAGAGATCTACTTCGCTTACAAAGAGAGAAAGCACAAAGGATTAACCATTTACAAAGATAGAAGAGCTCTGTTTATATACAACCAAAAAAGAGGAAACTAAAAATGGATAAGAACAAAATCCTCCAGCTCTATACCCAAGGCTTTTCAATAAGACAGATAGCAAAAATTACAGGAATAAGCAAATCAACAGTTCACAGAATTGTAAGCGGGGATGTAGGAAAAGAGAGAAAAAGAGGAGAGAAAAACCTCCAGATTTACAAATCTATGTCAGAGTCCACAAAAAACAAGCTTAGAACCCTATTAACCTTCCGCACAGAAGAAAAGGGAATTAGCAGAGTTTTGTCTTATTCCCAGATATACGAGCATATCAGGATTAATCTCCTTGCAGATAATATCAAGCTTGGCAAGAAAGCATTTTATGAATTTTTAGACTACTTCATCATAAGAGAATTTGGCTCTCAAGAAAACCTTGAAAAACAAAGAAGACTCAAAAAAGAGATGGCAAAATTTGTCCAGTCCAGAGGAACCGTAAAAAGAGAAGTTGGTCTGTGGGAGATAGATGCGACTGGCTATCAGTGGAATGGGAAAAATTACTCAATCATGCAGGTTATTGATACCTTCACCGGTTATGTATTCCCGGCAATGATTGTTGAAAACAAAGAGAAAAACGCAAAGCACTACAACAAAGCCTTTAATTCTCTTGATGTTGCTTACTACCTGATGACACTTTTTATCCAGTATGGAGTTCCAAAAGCCATAAAATCTGACAATGATAAGATTATCAAAAACGATTACATCATAAATGCTTTAAAACATCTGAACATTAATTACCGGAACACAAAATCCGGAAAACCATCATCAAAAATTATAGAGGGATTTTTCAAGAATCTGAAACTCACTGCCAGAACCATCAGAGCAACCGGTTTTGAGGGAAGTATGGAAGATTTATGGCATCTATCAATTGAACACTTCAACAAAGAATCTCATAACTTTAAACACATACAGGGAGCATTTTCACCACTGGAGTTGGTCAGCTCATACGGACTTGGAACAAAACAGGTGGATGAAGAAACCATCAGAATGGCATTCGCCGAAAAATTTGAAAGAAAAGTTAGCAACAACCAGATACAGATAGACAACTTAATATACGAATTCATTCACCACAAAGTAGAAACAGACCTTGGAAGAAAAAGAGAAAATCTTGCAGTTGTATGTTTGAGAGACATTGAAAATATCACAAATCTTTTCGTTTATTCTCACGAAACAGGAGAATACTTGGGAGTTGCCAAACTTATAAGCCAGCCAATACACCTTGACGCAGTATCGCAAAAACAAGCAGTTCAAAAACAAAAAAGAGTTCAGAAAAGAGTTCAAAAACTTGAAGCAGAAAAAACAATGCTTGAAGTAGAAGCAGTCCAGGAGGATCCTCACAAGGTAGAAATATCCACAGAACCACTATACGAACAGCTTCAAGAAAACCTTATCAATGAAGAAGAACATCAAGAACCAGAAGAAGAAAACATATTAGAAAAACTTTTAATGGAGGAAGATTGAAATGCAAGTGAAAACACACGCTTTTGAAGAGCTTGAAAAAGTTGTATTAATGCTCAGGAAAACAATAAAAGACAACAAGCAAGGGCTTGCAGTAGTGTCTGCAAACTACGGAGTAGGAAAAACAGAAGCAGCAAAAATGCTTTCAAAACAGTATCACGACGTTTTTTACATGAAAGTATCACAAACACTTGACACACCTTCAAAGTTTACAAGAGAACTTGCAAGAGTATTAGGCTCTGCAATCTCCAGAAGCTATCAAGAAACACTTGAATTTTTATCAACATACCTTGAAGCAACAGGACAAAGCCCGATAGTAATTTTAGACGAAGCTCAAAGGCTCTTGTCAAAAAGAACCTTAATGGGAGAAATAAAAGACGTATTTGAAGAGTTTCCAATCAGGTTTGCACTTCTTGGAGACCTTGACCTTTTAAAACACATGGGAAAATATCCAGCATTAAACAAAAGAGTAATAATCAGAAAATCCCTTGCTCCAATATCAGAAAAAACAGTTAGACAGCTTGCAGACCACTACAAAATAAGAACAGATGAAAACCTTCTAAAAATAGCAAAGCAGAGAAACTGGACAACAATAGAAATTGACAGGCTTCTATACTACGCAAAAGGAATGAAGCTTGAACAATTGTCAGAAAAAGAAATCAAAAAATTAATAAAAGCAGTAGAGGTATCAATATGAAAAACACAATCTGGTCTTTCATGGTCAAAAGAAAAGTTTTTACACCTAAAGACATAGTGAAAGACCTTGAAGGAACAAAATACAGGTATCTGGGAAAAGCATTTTTAAGAAATAAAGTAAAAGACTTCATAAAACAACAGCTCTATAAAGCAACCATAACAGCAGTAGCAGAGGGGATATTTGCCCTAAAAGATTACGCTCCAGACTGGGAGAAATACATAGAAAAAAGAAAATGTGCAGTCTGCAACAAAGACTTTGTTCCATTTGAAGAAAAACAGATTTTCTGTTCACAGGCATGCAAAAAAGAATACTACAAGCTGTATCACAGGGCTAAAAGACATCGTGGAAAGAAAAGTAGAAAATTCCAGACCTGGCAGGAATGGGAAGAGCAAAGACTAATAGAGGTTTTCAAACCTGACAATTACAGATTTAACAGACAAAAAGCACAACAGCTCTCCAAAGAACTCGGCAGAACTGAAGAAGCTATCAAAGAAAGATTGAAAATCATCAGAAGAAGATTAAGAGGGGTTGCGTTATGAGACACGAAACAATCCTTAAAAGACTTATAGAGATAAGAAATGCTAAGTCGGGCAAAGAAGCAAAAGCAAAACTGGACAAACTCATAAAAGGACTGCAGATATACCTTGAAGACAAACAGAAAGACAAAGTTGACATAAGACACCTCATGGGCTGGTATCTGAACCTATGGAACAATGAACCACCAGAAAAGCTTATGAGTGTGAAATATCAGGCAATCATCGGAAAACACTTAAAGGAACTTGTAAAAATCTACCAGCAAAACAACGAATCCATAGAACAGTTAAAAGCAGATTATGAAAAATTCAAAGAGACACAGAGAAAAGGCTCCAAAGGGATAACACAGTTCAGAGCTTTACTTCCTGCAATAAAGAAATCCCAAAAAACCCAAAAGAAAAAATGGACATCCCCGGAAAACGAGAGAGGATTGGACTATTACCTGAAAGCCATTGAGCAGGAAGAAGAAGAGTCAGATTTAAGCATTTCAAATGATTTAGATGACATTGAAGACATTCCATATTAAAAGGAGGCTTTAAAATGTTTATGGCAAAAAGTGCAGAAGAAGCAATCAAAAAAGTAAACGGTAAGCATTTATACTTTGAAGATGAAACATACTACTGGGTAGCAAAACAAGAAGGAATAGAAAAAGTTTTAAAGCCTCTACCTCAAGGGCAGGTAGAAGAAAGACTGTTGAATGGAAACTTTCCAAAGAAATACATAAAAGCAATATTTCAGAAAGAAAAAAGAAAAACAAAAGCCCTTGAGGAAACCCTCAAGAGCCAAAAACCGGTAGTTCTGTCAGGAAATGCAGGAATAGGGAAAACATTTGCCTGTATATACAAAATAGCAAAACTGCTTCAGGAATACAAAATCAACTCTCCATTATATGTATCTTTACAAAATTTTGACATAAACGAGATAAGAAAAATATACGAACAAGCCGACTGCTATCTTGTAGACGATTTCAATCCAAACCTGAACGAATGGGAAAGAAAGTTTGCTACAGAAATAATTTACCACGCATACAACACAGACAAGTTGTTATTTGTTACCACAAATGCCAGTTTTAAAGACCTTGCAAATTTTATTTCAGAAGAACCAGTCATCTCAAGATTGCTTGAAATGTGCGAAATCAAACAAATCAAGGATAAAGACCTGAGAGTAAAAAGGAGATAAACCATGAAAAGCAAAGACTTTTATCTCAAAAAGAAATTAGCAGAAAAGGGCAAATCTGATTATACGGAAAAAGAGTTCTTTCTGCTGAAGATGGAATTTATTGACAATCTGTTTATCTACAAAAACAAAGAAAAAGCCTTTGAGTATGCTTTTGAAAAAGTATTTAAAAAAGGAGGTGATTAATTGTGGAAAATCTGATTCTTTCAATGTGTGTCCTGCTGGGTATTTGGCTTCTTTATGAAGAAAGAAAAAGGAGGAGGTAAGCCATGACTTACAAAGAGTTAAAGGTGCAGGTTTCAAAAAACGCTCAGGTCCCTTATGAAACAGCGGACCGTGTTGTAGAGGAAGTATTTCAAACCATTAAGTCTGCCCTGAGAAAAGGAGAGCGGCTGCAAATTCCTATGTTTGGAGTGTTTTATATAAAAACACGGAAACCCCGTAAAGTAAGGACTTATCACGAAAAAACAAAGCAGCTGCCATTTAGGAGAATTCCTGCATTTGCCCCGGCTTTAGCCTTAAAACACGAAATTGAATCAAATACGTTTAAGGAGGATTAACCATGAAAAACATCGTATTAGACTTTGGAATTGTAAGAATGCATTTCTCTGCGAGGTATTACAACCACTGTATCTATCCTCACGACAGGTTTATCAAAATTTCCACAAAAGAAGGTAAAACAGTAATGGTTGTTAATTACACAGGGTTTGAAGTGGACGAGGAGAACTTGATTTTCAAAGTTAAAAAAGAGGAAGTGCCTCAAGCGAGAACACTCCCTACAAAAACACGCACGCTACCTGAAAAAATATCCTAAAAAAAGGAGAAACACAATGCAACTTAACCAGTTCGAAAAGAAGAGAAAGAGAATAGACACCTCGGACACAAATATTGAAGAAGCTCTTATTCAATTGGAGGAACTGCTCAGATATCCAGACAGAATTTTGTTAAAGGTCAGGGACATAGAGGGGCTTATAGGACAGCCCCTTTCTCCTGTAGTGGACAAAAGTATCAAAAATATTGAAAGAAATCTAAATCGCATCAGAGATGAGATTTTAGAAAAGCTGGAGGGAAAATGATGATTCATATTAGTTATGGATGTGACTTTTGCACTTTTTCCACCTGCCAACCAATTTATGTTTCTATCAATGGGAAAGAAGAAATAGCCTGTCCAGATTGTTGGAGAGATCTGAAGAAAGAGTATCGCATAGAAAAAATTTATCAGAAAGATAGAGTGAAAATACGCAAACTTAAAAAGAAAAGGAAGAAAAAATGAGTGAAACATTAGTCATCACAGCAATTTTATTAATGCTTTCACTGCCAGTTTTGTATTTCAAAAATTGAAAGGAGGTAAACAATGGAACAAATAATAAAAATAGAAAGCTTAATCGACTTTTTGCAAACCGTGCAAGACATATCTGGTTTTATAGCTACAATTAGCTTTTTAGCATTAGCTTTGTCATTACTTTTTTTCTCTATCGGCGAAATAAAAAGAAAACCTGTATTAATAGCATTAGTAATATTTGCAATTTCCGTGTCTGTAACTTCGTTATCTAACTATTGGGTAGACAGTAAATATGCAGAACTCTATTCAGTAAAGCTTTCTACAAAAGAATGTAAAAGTTTTAAAAAAGCTTTGATTTCGGGAAAAAGCTCCCTTTTAGAACTTTATTTTTCAAAGTGCGAATAAAAATTATCTATTGGAGGTAAACAATCATGGAAACAAAAACATTAACACCCGCAGTAAAGGGTTCTAATCTGATTCAGCAAAACTACATAACAGAAGAAGGACTTGATATTGTAAACAGACACATATCGTTATTTAAGCAGTTCATACAATCTCAGATGGTAGAAGGCGTAGATTACGGGTACATAACAAACAAAGAAGGAAAACCTATTTCTGACAAACCAACTCTGTTCAAATCTGGAGCAGAAAAACTTGCAATGCTGTTTAGTTTCTCTCCTATGTATGAAGTTGACAAATACGAGGACTGGGACAAAGGTATTTTCAGGTATGAAGTTAAGTGTTCCTTAATTAGCAGAAAAACTGGAGAAGTAATTGCCGAAGGACACGGAATTGCTCACAGCAAAGAAAGGAAATATAGAAGCAACAAAGTAGATCCTTTTGACCTTCCAAATACACTTCTAAAAATGGCAAAAAAAAGAGCATTTGTTGATGCAGTTTTACTTGCAACTGGTGGAAGTTTCTTCTTCACACAGGACTTAGAAGACACTACGGAACCGATACAAACAGATAACAGCAACAACATATCCGAAGCTCAGATAAGAAAAATCTCTGTCCTGGTAAAAGAGCTTGGCTGGAGTGAAGAACAGTTCAAAAATTGGCTTAAAAAAGCTGCAAAAGTAGAAAGCAGAAAAGATTTGACTAAATCACAGGCAAGTAAAATAATTGACTATCTACAAAAGCAATTAGATGAAAAGAAGAAACAAGAGCCAGAAATAGAAGAACCAGAAGTTCAAGAAGTATCAGATGACGATGTTCCATTTTAATTCCCTCCCCCTAACTCCCCCCTTGCCCCTGCAATAGGGGGCTTTTTTATGTCCAACCTGTCCTAACATGTTCCAGTCTTAAATATTATCTTGTTATCAAAACAATTAGCGAGGTAGAAATATGGAACTTAATCTGGAGTATCATGGAGAAAATTATTCTTTCAGATTTTCAAATCCATCAGAAAAAGACCTTAATGCATTTATAGAACTCAATAGAAAAGGAAAAACAGAAAAAGCCTCACAAGTCCTGGTCTTTTCATCTGTTGACCCGAGAGACAGGGCAAAACTGAAAGATGCCCCTCAGATAATAAAAGATAAAGTTGCGGTAATCATAGGTCAGTATTTAGGGCTTACAGAGGAGGAACCATATATCGAAGATGGAAAGCTGTTCATTCCGGTATATGACCCTGATATAGAAATAGAAATGTTTGAACAGTTTTCCCTGAAAAATTTTGATTATGAAAAAGCGAAATCTCTACTTGTGAATGCCCGTGGAATAAAACTTATAGAAAAAATGAAAGAGGTAATATTAGACTCCGTAGAGGAAACACAGAAGATGAAAACACTATTAGAAAACTATCCACTACTGACACTTAGGGTCTTCCCTGTTCTTGTAAAAACCGTTGAAGACGAGGTAAAAGCTCAAATAAAAAAGCCAGAGAGTTCTCCACAGAAATAGAAAATAATGGACTTTTATTTCTGGAAACACTGATAATGAAATATTTCCATAAAAAGCCGTCCTCTTTTGAAGAGCTTACAGAACTTGGAGGAATGGCTCTTTTCCTCTACAAAAAAGAATTTCCACAGGTAGAAGAGTGATATACAAACCTAACTTTAAGCTTATTATCGGAGACAGGGAAGAAACCCAGAACCTTTTAGAATTCGTTGTTGTATTGTCTGCAAAGTTCCACACCCAGCACTGTGAACTGAAAATCTCAAACATAACACCAGGTATAGACGAAAAAATTGAGCTTTATCTTGGATATGAAAAGCTATATCCGGTTTTCAAGGGCTATATTACAGATGTATCAGACAAGCAGGTTAAATATATAAAAGCTAAAGATGAATATGTAAAGCTTCAAAACAAGAAAATAACAGCATCCTTTAACCGAACTACACCCAGAGAAATAATAAATTCCATAATAAAATATCCAAAAGTATTAAGCGAAAAATCTTTTATCCAGAAACACCATTTCCCAATCTGGAATGAATCCATAGACACAGCGTTAAGAAGAATACAAAAAACATGGAACCTTAAAAATTTCGTATGGTTCTTTGACATAGAAGGAAACTTTCATTTTCATGAAGTAAAAAAGCTAAAGGACTATAAAACCCAGATCTCCGACGACGTGATTAAAGTAATACACCCAAGAAAAGATTTCACAGAGGTATCCCTAACAAAACCGACTTTTGATATTTATCCCTTATATTCCATAAAAGTTTTTCAAAAAACATTCCTGGTAGAAAGCGTAATACACAAATATTCAGACAAAAGGCTTAATACTACCCTCAAACTGTCCAACCTGTCCTAACTTTTGCCCTTTTCACATTCTATCTTTTTATCAAAAATCTCTAAAGGTGAGTAATGAGTAAGAACCTGAAGCTTACAGCAAAAACAAACCAGAAATACAAGCTAAAAGAAACAGATGAATATATTGAAATTCCATTTGTGGCACTTTCTGAAAATACCGTATTTAGACCTCTTATTGATTATGAGCCTAAAGATGCAAGCTTTACCCCTGAAGCTATAAAACTTACAGCTGAAAAATTAAAAGGTAAACCTCTCCTGGCTGACCACAGAGAAAGCATAACTCACATTGTAGGTGTTGTTGCTGATGCTGAAGTTGTTAACGGTGAACTGATAGCTTATGTAAGAATCCCTAAAGCAGAGGAAAAAATTGTTGCACTGGCAAAAATGAAACCTTCCCCTATTAGAGAAGTTTCTATCGGTGGCTATATCACAAACTACACCATAGATGAAGCTACAGGAGTAGTAACAATTAATGAATTTGAACCTATTGAGCTTTCTCTTGTTTTACAGGGGGCAGAACCAAATAACAGAAGATTAGACGCAAAAAAATCTAAGGAGGATTTAGATATGCAAGAAGAAATCAAAAAATTACTTGCAAAAAACACAGAGCTTGAGTCCCAGCTCAAGCAAAAAGAAGAGGAGATCCAAAGCCTCAAAGCAAGCCTTGAAGAAAAAGAAAAGGAAGTCCAGAAGCTTCAGGCTGAAAAACTTCAGGCTGAACTATCTGCTTACAAAACTGAAAAATTATCTGAAGTTCCTGAAGAAGTAAGAGAGCTTTTAAAGGCAAGTCTTGAAGTAGCAAAAACAAAAGAAGAAGTTGATAAGCTCACAGCAACATTTAAAGAAAAACTTCCAAAAATGCAGGCTGGCTTAACTATTCCAAATCCAAACGACAACACAAAAACTGAAGACAATCCATTTATTACCTATTAAAAGGAGGATAAAGCATGCTTAGGTATGATAGAGACGACAGAGTTTTAGTTAAAAACACTGGAACTTCTGATATTCCAGCAAATTCTCTTGTGAAAGTTGGAAACTGGGTAGGAGTTGCTTATACAGACATTCCGGCAGGACAAGAAGGAATAATTATGACAAGAGGTGTTTTTGAACTTCCTGTAGCAGACCCATCGGTTGCAATAGCATCAGGGGAGTTGCTTCAGTATGACGGAAACGGTGGTGTAAAACCTTATGATTCTGCTGATACCACAAACCCTAAAATAGGAAAAGCTTTTACAGATAAAGCCGCCGGCGAAAATACCGTGCTAATAACACTTATGCCAGAACTTTACTAAAGGAGGTCAAACAAAAATGGGAGTATTAATTAAAGGTAAAATTCAAGCTGCAGCCATTCTTTCTGACCCGAAACTGAGGGCAAAATTTATTGATGCCGTAGACAGTTATATGAAAGCCGGTCTTTATGGTCCAGATGGTCTTCCTATCCCAAGAGAACAGGGTATAAAACTTCTCCAGCAAAAACTTCAGGCTGCAACACAGATGCCTCCAGAGGCGATGAAACCACCTAAACCTGTGGTGGTTAATATAGATGAAGATGTTGTTCCTGAATATGATGATAGATGGATGAGGATATTTAAAACCGTTGAATCTACATCAGATGCCGAAACTTATGAATCTGGACAACAATCTATATCTTTTGAAGAATTAAAGCCTGGTGGGAGCATCAAATTTACACATGCTGCAACAGGAAAAACAGTTACAGTTAAAAACATCACTTATGCAGCAGGAGTAGGACTCCTCAGAACTTGGTTTGAAGATAACAAATGGTGGAAAATTGAAGATGTTACAAGAAAAGCCAAAGAGCAGGCTGTGGTTGATAAAGCATCTGCCATGTTTGCACTCATAAAAAACACAAACTACGATTCGGTAGCTTATTCTACATCCTGGATAAAAACACTTAACACTGCATGGGCTAAACTTCTAAGAAAACTCAAAAAAGACAGCATAAGAAAACCTATTGTTGTAGCACCTGTTGAAGTGGCAGCAGAACTTATTCAAGCTAAAAAAGACTCCACTGTAGCAGGACAGAGAGGAGAAAGGCTCACATTTGATTTTGACATAATAGACACAGTTCACTACGACCCTGCTGGACCAGTTGACCTTATAATCCCTAAAAAAGACCAGTATTATCAGCACAGACAAAGCCTTCAGGTTGACAGAGATTTTGACATAGGCACACAGGAAATAAAACTTGCATACACAGAAAGATACAACGGTGTAGTTCTTTCTAACAAATACGGAATCAGGATAACACTATAATAGAGGGCTTTGCCCTCTTCTTTGAGGTTTCCTATGGCTATTGATAAAACAGCTCTTGTTCAGAAAGCTTTAATTAGACTTCCATTTGCAGACCAGACAACAGCTGAAAATCTTGCAGATGAATTTTTAAACGAACCCACAGAAAAAATAGCCCTTTATAAACTTGTTATTGAGCTTATAAAAATAGAAATCTCTGTTGTTCAATCAGCTTCCATAGGAGACCTTAAAGTAGAAGGAAATAGCAGGCTGGAAGCTTTAAGAACCCTTCTTGAGGATTATAAAGAAAAGCTAAAAAAAGAAACAGGCTCAACTGTAAAAATAGTTCCCCTTCCTGAAGAGGAACCAAAATGGGATTAAAACCAGACCTATTCAGAAAAATATTTGATGGCTTTCCCTTCCCGAAGGTTTCTATAACTCTGGCAGACAACTCCACTGTAGATGGATATTTCACTTCCAAAATAACTTCTACAAACACAGACGAATTTGGATTTTCTGAAGAATACGACGCAACTGTTTATCTTCCGTTTAATACCAGTATCAAGGCTGGAGATATTATCACCGTTTTAAATCAGCAGTATATAGCCGTAAAACTTGAAGATTATTATGTGGGAACTGAAAAAGTTGCAATAAAAACTTATCTGAAAGTGTATTATGGCTAATATACAAAACATAATCCAGAGAAAAGCAAGAGAAGCAAAGAAAAAACTTTTAAGAAGCGGAAATAAATACGCAAAAGAATATGTAAAACTTCTTGAAGAAGTTCAAAAAGAAATATCTCAAAAGTTGTTAAACCAGGAAGAAACACCATACCAAAACTGGAGACTTCAAAATCTACTAAAAGAAATAGAAAAGGATATCCAGAACATCCTTGAAAAACCTTCAAAAGCTTTAATGAAAAAGATTGCAGAGGAAAGCCTTCAGGAAGTTTCACAAAGCTTAAAAGAAGCTTTTCAAGAAATAGCAGAAAAGGCAAAAGAAGAAGATATATCTCAGATAAAAGAAACATTTAACGAAGTTTTTAAACAATCAGCCAAGGATCTGCAGATAAAAGAAAGCTTTTTCTTGATTCCTAAAGAAGCTGTCCAGTTCCTAACAGCTTATTCGATGGTATTTTCTGATAATCTTTCCAAAGACCTAATTGGCAAAATAAAAAAACAAATATCCCTTGGTATGCTTCAGGGAGAGTCTGTCTATAAAATCGCAAGAAGAATTGCAAAAACTCCTCTTCCTTCAAATGAGGTATTTAGAGATGTTTATGATAGAGCTTTAACAATTGCAAGAACAGAAACGGCAAGAGCTTATACTTATGGTTCTCTACATTATTACAAAAAAATGGGAATAAGCAGAGTTAAATGGCTCTGCGGTAAAACCCCCTGCCCTAAATGTCAGGCACGATGCGGAATTATATACGAGGCTGATGTAGGGGGGGATATACCACTACACCCAAACTGCACATGTGCAATAGCTCCAGCTCAAATAGGTAGAAAGCCAATAGTTTCGGAAAAAGAAATCCAGTTTTCAAAAGAAAAGAAAAGACATATTAAGAATACAAGGAAAGTTTTAAAAAATGTAAGAAAAGGTAAACTACCGGGCTGGTTGGAAGAGGAATTAGAAGAAGAAAAGCTAAAAAAACACGTTAAGAAAATATTTGGAGTTCATTGGGAAAATCTGAGAGAAGATAGGAAAACCTATTACAAAGAAAAATTCTATGATATCTTAAGAGAAACATTACAAAACCCAAGCAGAGTTTTTTATTTTGACGACGCTGGATTAAAAAATACCGGTAAATATTATTTTGTTAAATACAAAACAGGAACTATAGCTATGGTAGATAGAGACACCTTGAAACTTAGAACATTTTTTAAAGTTGATAAAGAAAAAGGTAGCACTAATAAAGAAAGAGTTCTAAATTATATCCAGGAACAGAAAGACTTGCTTAGAAACCACAAGGGGAATAAAATTTTTCTGGAGCTTGGAGATGGCGAAGGTAAAAAATAAAGAAGAAATTAAATATGCTCTTGAAAATATACTTTTATATTTTGATTTCGATGAGTTCATTGGGGTAGATATTTACGACATGGAAAAGGCATTAGAAACAGAAGATCCAGAACTGGTAAGCATGGTTGATGAAATTTTGAAAAAGTTCAAAAATCAAATAACAGAACCGGGAGTTTATGAATCAATATTATTTATCACAGAAAAAAATACACCTTTACTTTATCAAAAACTTAAGAATATCTGAAGGTGTATTTTCAAGATTGACTGGCTCTATTTTAAATTTTCCTTCGTATTCTCTGATAATATAAAGAACTACTGAATCCATAAAATTTTTTATAACAACTTCCGTGTGAACAACTCTTTGTAATTCAAAGTCAGGTAAAAACTGTTCAATATACTTTATCTCTCCTTTTCCATCTATAAATTTAACGCTTACTCTAAATCCTTTTTTTCTAATTATGTTGATTTCTAAAAAATCTTCCAGATGTTTCCGTCCAGTTTTTTCGTAAAAGTTTCTTAGCTGATTGTCAATATAATCCTTTATATACTCTTCATTATAAATATTCATTAACTACCCTCTCTTTCGTAGTTCACTTTTAAATATAAATTAACATATATCCATTGTCCAACCTGTCCTAACAATCCCACCACTTTAGAATTAACCTTTTATCAAAACATTTTCCAAAGGTGAACTATGGGATTTTTTGATATATTCAAAACTCCACTGAGAAAAGTTCCTTCTTTGATAGACTCTTTCTGGAGTAAAGTTGCAGAAGATGATTACTCCCAGCTTGACCCTGAAAAGCTAAAACAGTATTACAGGGAAGAATTTTTTGTAAAAGCTATAACAAATATATCAGCATCGTTTATTTTTGCAGATGGATTTTCTATAAAAAGTGAAGACCCAGAAGCCCAAAAGATCCTTCAAAAAATCTGGAATAACAACTTAGAAGAAGTTCAATCTGCCGGTAGAGATGCTTCACTTTTTGGAAATGCTTACCTGTTTATAGGATATAACAACGGCATTGACATTATGACAATCTTTCCCGGTAAAGTTTCTATAATTCCAAATCCTGCAGACATAAGAGATTACAGGGAAATTTTAATCACACACATAATTAATCAGGACTTGCAGGGTGTTATTCAATCCAAAATAACAACAAGATTAACTCCAGAATATATAGAAACTTACCAGGACGATAAGCTTACTGAAAAACAACCTAACAAAATAAAAGAAATTCCGGTTATTCATATTGCTTATGACAGATTTGCAGGGGAATTATATGGAACCGGAGATATAACAGAAGCTACTATAAAAGCCATTAAGGCTTACAGCGATACAATAGAAGCTGCAAGAAAAAACCTTAAATATCACGGAACACCAACTCCGGTTATCATCACAAGAGACACAGAAACAGCAGAAAAACAGATAAAAAACTGGGATATGAATAAAGCATTACTTCTCCCAGAAGATAGTGAAGCTAAATTCTTAGAAAGTTCCAGACCATTCGGAGAGCTTAAAGACTTCCTTGAAATACTTTTTTACAACATCGTGATACTATCTGAAACTCCAGAGTTCCTTTTAGGAGCTCATACTCCTTCCTCTCTTGCTTCAGTAAAAGAACAAATGCATCCAATAATCAGAAAAACAAAAAGAAGACAGCTTATATGGAAACAGGCTATTCAGGATGCAAACAGAATTATACTCAAGTTATTAGAACTAAACGAAGGATATAAATTCAGTACCTACGAAACAGAAGTAGAATTTCCTGAACCTTACAAAAAAGACCTCAAAGATGTGGTTGACAGTATTTCAAAACTTGTGGCAGCGGGAATAATCAACGAAGAACAAGCAAAAGCAATCATTGATGATTATCTTCCACAGCTTGTAGAAGTAAATAACGAAGATACAGACTATAATCCAGAACAAAATTGGCAAGAGGAAAATGCGTAATGGCAGGAACTTTTGGATTTGATAAATTTCATAAGTTTTTAGACAGGAAAGTTAAAGAATTCAAAGAAAAAGAAAGAAGATTTCTAAAAGAAGCTGCTGCACGGGCAGAAAAATATGCAAAAGAAGAGGTTCCCGTTGATACAGGACATCTAAGAAGAAGTATAAAAGTAGAAATAGGAGATAACTGGTCTGCAGTTGGAACTAATGTGGAATATGCACCTGCACAGGAGAGAGGGGCAATAATAAGACCAGTTAAGGCAAAATTCCTTGCAATTCCTGTAAGTAAAAAAATAAAAAAGCAAACAGAAAAGTATGGTTCTCCAAGGGCTTTTATAGATGCTCTTAAAAAACAAGGATACAGCATTTTTGTTGAAGATGGTGTGATAAAGGCATCAAAAAAGAAAAAAGTTATTTCATTGTTTGCCCTAAGAAAGCAAACAAAAATAGAAGGAAAACACTTCCTTAAAAATGCAAAAATTAAAGTAATTCAAGAAATTCCTGAAATAATCAGAGGGTTATAATGTTTGGAACCGATGATATATTCAGAATTGGAGTTGTTTTTGAAGCTATTGATAAGCTATCCAAACCTTTAAAGCATATAGAAAAAGTTTCTGAAGAAACACAAAAGGCATTAGAAAGTCTTTACGCAAGCTCTAAAAAGCTTGCAAATATTGGTAAAGACCTTGCTATATTAGGAGGAAGTATCACAGCAGCTTTTACCCTACCCGTTGCCTCAGCTATTCAGCTTGAAAAACAGGTTTATGAGTTTAATAAAGTTGTGGGAGCTTCAGAATCCGAACTTTCAAAATACACAGAAGCTTTTATGAAAATGTCTTCTCAAATTCCAATAGCAACAGACGAGATATTTGCATTATCTGCTTCTCTTTCCCAGATGGGAATTCCTAAAGAGCAACTTATAGAATTTACAGAAATGGTATCAAAAGCTGCTTTTGCCTTTGATATGCTTCCAGAAGAAGCAGGAAAAGCATTTGGAGAAATCAAAAATGCATTTGCTATACCAACAATAGAAGCTTTAAGAGATGTTGGTGATACTATTAACTACCTTTCCAATACAATGGGTGCAGCTGCAACAGATATTATTGATATTCTCAGGAGAGTTGGTGCTACAGCAAAAGCATTCGGTATAGAAGCAAAATATGCAGCGGTATTTGGAGCGGTTATTAAAGAAGCAGGTATTTCTGCAGAAGAAACAGCAACTTCTTTCAGAACACTTTTAACCAGAACTCAAGCAATGGATAAGGGATTCTTAAATGTTCTGTCTGCTATTGGAATGACTAAAGATGAATTTATGAAACTAAAGCAACAGAACCCTTCAGAGGCTCTTATTAAAGTCTTAGATGCAGTAAAAAGACTGGACTCAACAAAACAAACACAACTTTTAAAAGAATGGGTCGGTCTTGAACATGTTGGTAAAATACAAATCCTTGTAAATAATCTTGATAGACTGAAAGACAAAATAAAAGAGGTTCAAGGTGGAGCTCAAGCAGGTTCTATGCAGCAAGAATTTGAAGCATTAACAAAATCTACAGCTGCACAGCTCCAGCTACTCTGGAATAACATAAAAAACATAGCATCTTTAATAGGGTCTGTGTTTTTACCACCACTCAATATGATGATACAGGCTTTCAGTGCTATTCTTTCACCAATAGCTACATTCATAAATCACCATAAAACATTAGCTTCTGTCATTCTCTTGCCAATAGGAGCATTTGGAATTTTGACTTTGGCTGTAGGAGCACTTCTTGGAACTATCGGTTTACTTGGAATGGGGATAACAAAAGGGATTTTAAGCTTTATAAATTTAAAGTCTGAAATTATTGAGCTTAGCAGTATTCTGAAAAAAGAATTAATTCCTTCTCTTAATGTCGCTATCGCTAAACTTAATCTATCTTCTGGGGTATCTACATTTTCAAAAACAGCTTTTATGGCATTAACAAACAGTATCAAAACATCAGTAATTGCTTTAAGAAGTTTAACAGTGGCTGCTATTAGCTTTATCTTTACTCCAATAGGTGCGGTTCTAACAGGAATAGCTATAGCAGGTTATCTGGTTTATAAAAACTGGGACAAAGTAAAAGGACTGTTTAAAGCAATCTATAATTTCCTTTACCTTGACAGAATAAAAGCCTTCTGGATGGGGCTAAAAGAAGGCTTCAGTGATATTTCTAATGCCTTGAAACCTTTAAAGGATGCTTTTTCAAATTTAGCTAAAGCACTTGAACCGGTTTTTCAAACAATAGCAAAAGTTTTTGGATTTAAGTACTCTCCAGACAATAATGCCTTTATTGCTTTTGCAAGAATAGGGATATTAGTAGGTAAGGGTCTTGTTACCATTATCTCAATAATTGCTAACCGCATTGCAGAATTTATAAATTTTGTTGCAGCAGCTGTTAGATTTGGTATAAAGATCGTAAACACAATAGTTGATGCATTTGAAAAAGTAAAAAGTTATCTAAAAAATTTCAATCTGTTTGATATCGGAAGAAATATAATAGAAGGACTTTTAGCCGGGATAAAATCTACGGTTTCTAAACCAGTAGAAGCTGTAAAAAACGTTGCCAAAGATATAGTCGGTGGAATCAAAAGCTTTTTAGGAATACAATCACCATCCAAAGTTTTTGCAGAAATAGGCTTATTTACACTTGAAGGACTAAAAATCGGGTTCCTGAAAAAAGAAAAAGAGATCTTTAAACTTTTTTCAGATTTTGCAGTTAATTTAAAAAATCCTTTTAAAGAAAAAAATGAACCGGATATCCCTTCTCCTATGAAAAACGTTAATAAATCTGAAAGCAAATCTGTTACAGTAATAATCAAACAATTGGTTATAAACACACAAGCCAAGAATGCTAAAGAAATAGCCCAAGAAATCCCAAAAGAAATAGAAAAGTTAGATTGGGGAACTCTTGCAGAAAACATTTAATGGGGTGGTAGCTTAATTGGCAAAGCAGTGGACTCCAAATCCAAAGATTGCAGGTTCAAATCCTGTCCACCCTGCCAATTTGTTCCAAAAATCTGGGACACTTTTCCAAAAATTTGGGACACCTAAAAAATATATTTTTTGCATAAACAAGTATTACCAATATCCCGAAATATCCCTATATTTCCCTATATATCCCGAAATTAGTGTCCCAAAAAATCAGGAAATTTCAACTACAATCTCTGTTCCGATTCCTTCTGAAGTGAAAATCTCAAGAAGAACGCAGTGGGGAATTCTACCGTCAAGGATATGGGCTTTTTTGACACCCTGTTGTAAGGCATTTATACAGGCTTTTACCTTTGGAATCATTCCATCTTTTATTGTTCCCTCTTCTATCATCTGATTTATTTTTGCAATATTTATTGAAGAAATTGTCTGGCCGTTTTCGTCTTTTAATCCTTCTATATCTGTCAAAAATATTACCTTTTCTGCCTTCAATGCTCCTGCAATTGCTGCAGCTACAAAATCAGCATTTATGTTATATGCGTTCCCCTGTGCATCAAATCCTATAGGTGCTATAACAGGAATATAGTTATCCTCTTCAAGATGTTTCAAAATCTGGACATCAACAAAATCCACCTCTCCTACATGACCAAGGTCTATTAGCTCTGTAGGCCTGAAATCTCCCATCTGCCTGAAATATTCTTCTGCATCTAATTTTTTGGCTCTTATAAGTCCACCATCTTTTCCTGTGAGACCAACAGCCCTTATATGTCCACCTGCGTATCTATTTATAAGCATCACAATATTTTTGTTAACAAGCCCCCCTAAAACCATTTCAACAACTTCCATTGTTTCTCTGTCAGTAACTCTAAGGCCTCCGACAAACTTTGATTCAAGTCCCATCCTTTTCAGGACTTCGCCTATTTGTGGACCTCCACCGTGAACAATTACAGGGTTTATCCCTATATACTTAAGCATTAATATATCCTGGGCAAAAGCGGCTTTAAGGTCTGCTTTTGCCATTGCATTTCCACCGTATTTTATGACGAATGTTTTTCCTCTAAATTTCGTGATAAATGGCAGGGCTTCCATTAATGTCTCTGCTTTTTCAACAAGCCTTTCCATTTACTCCTCCATAAATTCCTTAAGAAAATCTACAACCTGTTGATTATATGGCATATCCACCCAGTATTGGCCATCTTCATGTTCAATCCTGAGGATTTTTCTACCCTGATTGTTTTTTACATGAAAAAGTGTAAGACCTTTTGAGAAATACCATTCTATATTCTCATAAGGGGCTTTCATGTATAGGGTAAAACCACCTTTTCTTTTTGTTATTTTTTCAAGAAGAACAGGAGTTTTTTGGATAACATCTTCTTCTCTCCATTCTTCTGAAAGAACATCAACTGCAACAGCATTTAGTTTTATATTAAGCTCCTCCATTTTCCTCCTCTTTCATCTTCTGGATTTCTTCAAGTAATTGATCAACCATTTCTTCTTCTGAAACCCTTTTTAAAGGTTGCCCTTTTTTGAAAAGGATTGCTGATTTATTTCCACAGGCAAGTCCGATATCCGCTTCCCTTGCTTCTCCTATTGCGTTTACAACACAGCCCATTATTGCCACTTTTATTGGCAAGTCTTCACCTTCAAGCTTTTCTTCAACTTTTTTGACAACTTCAGATAGATTAACCTCTATTCTTCCACATGTTGGACAGGAAATTATCTCTATTCCTTTTCTTCTAAGACCTAAAGACTGGAGTATCTGATAGGCAACTTTTACTTCTTCAACAGGATCTGCTGTTAGGGAAACTCTAATCGTATCTCCTATTCCCATATAAAGCAAAATTCCCAGTCCTACTGCAGATTTTATAGAACCTTTTCCTGCAGGTCCTGCTTCTGTTATTCCTATATGTAATGGGATATCTGTTTTTTCTGCAAATATCTGATTTGCCTGAATATTCTGGAGAACATCAGAGCCTTTTATTGATACTTTGAAATTGGTAAAACCTACGCTTTCAAAAAATTCTGACCAGTCCAATGCACTTTCTGCAAGTGCTTCTCCTGAAGGGTATCCGTATTTTTCAAGGAGTCTTTCTTCCAGTGAACCTGAATTAACTCCTAATCTTACGGCTATATTTTTCTTTTTGCATTCCTGAAGTATTTCTTTTATTTTGCCTTTATCATTAATATTTCCAGGATTAAGCCTTATTCCATGTATTCCGCTTTCCAGTGCTAAAAATGCAATTCTCGGTGAAAAATGTATATCTGCAATTACCGGAATTGGGCTCCTTTTTACTATTTCCGGAAGTGCCTGTGCATCTTTTTCTGTCGGTGCAGCAACCCTAATTATTTCACAGCCAGCTTCATATAAACGATTTATCTGGTTGAGGGTGGCTTCTATATCATGGGTTTTGGTATCGGTCATTGATTGGACTATAACAGGAGCACCATCACCGATTTTTACATCGCCTACAAATACCGGCCTTGTCTTTCTCCTGTTTATCATCTACGATATGAAACCTCTTTTAAGGGTATTTTTAAAACCATTCCTGGTTTTATTAAACTCCCTCTTATTTTATTGATTTTTTTGATTTTTTCAATGGAAATCCCATACTTTCTGGAAATTCTATAAAGGGTATCTCCTTTCTTAACCTTATGATACCTGTATCTTTTTCTTTTTATATAACTAACTCTTTTTAAGAATAATTTTTTCTGTGCTAAAGTTTTATATGGAATATTAAGATTATATCCTCTTATTGCAACGTTCCTTCTAAAATGCGCATTGTATTTTTTAAGCAGTCTATAATCTATTCTTAGGTTTCTGGCAATATAGCTGAGTGATGCTGTTATCGGTGCTCTCTGGGTTTTTACATAGTATATATTAGTTCTTCTTATCCTAATTCCGTATTTTTCAGGATGTTTTGCAATTAATACAACAGCCAAAAATTTTGGGACATATTTTTGAGTTTGGTCTGGAAGGTCATATTTTATGTCCCAGAAATTTGCAAACGGATTATCCATTCTACTGAGAACACATCCTTCACCACAGTTATAAGCAGCAAGGACTAAATCCCATCTTTTAAAAATTCCATATAAATGTTTTAGATATTTAGCTGCTGCAATGGTTGATTTATATGGGTCTCTTCTTTCATCTACATATCTGTTTATCCTAAGGCCAAATCTTCTACCTGTCGTCCTTACAAACTGCCATATTCCTGCTGCCCCTGAATATGAGGTGGCAAATGGGTCATATCCACTTTCTACAACAGGTAGATATGCTAATTCCTCCGGTAAACCATACTGTTTGAAAATACTTTTTATCATAGGCATATAAAAATTAGCTCTGTTTAATGCTGCTTCTGTCCATGCTCTATTTTTAACACCGTAAAAATATAAATAATCTTCAAGGTCTGAATATTTTGGAACTCTCAACCCCAAATTAATAAATTCTTCGTATAAAATACCTTCGTCTTCTTTGTCTATATGAACAGTTTCATCTGATTTTATAACTACAGGTTCTTTAGGAAGTGAATTTTTTTCAGAATTTTTGATAACTTTTACGCGGGTCTGGTCTTCTTTTTTGATAATCACATAGGTTTTATCTTTTTTGGGAATTATATAAGTTTTTTCTGTATTTACTTTTTTTGTGCTACAGGAAGAAAACAGAATGGCCAGCATTATCCCTGCAAAAAGATAATACCGGCCGATTTTTTTCATACTTTTAATCCTTTATAAGATTTTTATTTCTAAGTGCTATTTCCTTTGCCTCTTCGGAAAAAACACCTGCTACTTTATGCTCTTTTATATTATTTTCGTCATCAATGTAAACCAAGTTTACTTTGAAATCTTTCAGTTCATCGTCTTCTACATCTGCATACGACACGATTATAATAAGGTCTCCAGAGTGTCCCAGTCTTGCAGCTGCACCGTTGAGAATACATTCCCCGCTGTATCTTGCTCCGGGAATAACATAGGTAGAAAATCTGTTCCCATTGTTAATATTGAACACCTCAACTTTTTCAAATGGAACAAGGTTGGCAGCCTCCATTATAGCCTCATCAAGTGTTAAAGAACCTTCATAATGAAGGTCAGCCCCTGTAATTGTAATTCTGTGTATTTTTGATTTTAAAACTGTTCTTCTCATTAAAACTCCCTCTCTACAATAAATCTTGCAAGTTCTTCCAGTTTTTTAAGATATTCGTTCTGTGGAAAAGTTTCAAGCTGTGTAATAGCATTATTTACAAGCTCTTTTGCCTTTTCTATGGTGTTTGTCATACCGCCTTTTTCTTCAACTATGGATTTTACCTTGTTTATGTCCTCTTTAGAAGGATTAAGTTCTCTTATCACTTTTTTGACTAATTCTTTTTCCTCTTCAGTGAGTTTGTCCATTACAGATAAAAGAGGATATGTAATTTTCCCTTCTCTAAGATCGTTACAGACAGGTTTTCCTAATTTCTCCTCAGTTGAGGTGTAATCAAGATAATCATCTATCAACTGAAATGCCAGACCTATATTTAACCCATAGTTATAAGCTCTATCTTTTTGCTCCTGTGGGGCACCACCTAAAGCGGCTCCCACATAACAGCAACTACCGAATAAAACAGCTGTTTTGCCTTCCAGTATTCTAAAATACTCATCAAGAGTAACATCCATATCTCCTATTTTTTTCAATTCTAATAGCTGACCTTCTGCCATTTTCTTAACGCTATCTGATACATTCCTAATCATATCTATATCACCATAAATAGAGAAAAGATAAAGGGCATTTGCATACATATAATCCCCTGTTAGCACTACTGTATCATTTCCAAATACACGATTTGCTGATTTTTTTCCTCTCCTTGTGTCTGCACCGTCTACGACATCATCATGCAGCAATGATGCTGTGTGAAGGTATTCCATAGCAACCGCAAGGGGATAATCTCTTTCTTCATTGTATCCCCTAAATAACTTTGCAAATGTAAGGACTAAAACAGGTCTTAGCCTTTTTCCACCGCTGGAAAGTATGTAATTCCCTATTTTTAATAAAAATTCAACGTTAGAATCCATATACTCTGAAAGGTATTCTTCAATCTTTTCAAGCTCTTTTTTTTCTACCATCTTTTCTCCCTTAAGTGCGCCCGGCAGGATTTGAACCTGCGACCCCCAGCCCCGGAAACCGGTGCTCTATCCTACTGAGCTACGGGCGCTTTTATAAGATTTTTTAATCTTTCCATATTTATTAAATCCCAATCTCCTTCTTTCGGTGTTTCCAGTATAAATGGAAGATTTTTAAAATATTCATCATTTAGAAATAATTCAAATCCTTTTAAACCGATAGAACCTTCTCCAATGTGCTCATGTCTATCTCTACGGGAGTTGAAAGGTGTTTTTGAATCATTACAATGGATTACTTTTACTTTTTCAAGTCCGATTTTCTCTTTTAGTTCTTCTTTATATTCAAAAAACTTTTCTTCCTCATTTATTTTGTATCCAGCCGAGTATAGATGGCAGGTATCAAGACACACACCTGTTTTTATGTTAGGAAAAGGCTCCATAAGTGCTACTATCTCGTCTGTTGTTTTTCCTATTTCTCCTTTCTGGCCAGCAAGAGTTTCAAAGAGAAAGGTGGTGTTTTTCAGCTGCACTTCAGAAAATACTATCTTTAGACTTTCTATTATATTTTGTATAGCTTGTTCTTCAGGTTGCCCTTTTGCCTTACCTGCATGTATCACATAGTAATCTATTCTAAGCTCTTCGCACAGTTTCAACTCATTTATCACACCATTAATAGATTTTTTTCTGAGATTTTCATCTGCAGAAGCAAGGTTAAAAAGATAAGAAGCATGAACAACAACAGGTTGTATACCTGTTTCTTCTCTTTTTTGCAAAAATAAAGTTTTTTCTTCTTCTGTTCTTTCCTTCCAGGCCCATGAACGTGGAGAAGATACAAAAAATTGTATTGTATCTGCTCCTATTTCTTTACCTCTATCAAAAACCAAATCTAAAGATTTTGCAGATGATACATGAGTTCCGATTTTTACCATGTTCTTACCCTAAATACGCCTGTTATATACGGATTTGTTTTTTTCTCAGCGCCTATTGTGGTTGGTTCACCATGTCCCGGATAAACCTTTACATCATCCGGTAATTGTTTCAATTTCTCAAGTGATTTAACCATATCTTCAGGATTTCCACCGGGTAAATCTGTTCTACCTATACTACCTTTGAACAAGGTATCACCTGTAATTATGAACTTGTTCTTTTCATCGTAAAAACATACGCTTCCCGGTGTATGCCCGGGAGTTGCAATTACTTTTAGGGAAAATTTTCCAAAAGAAATAATATTCTCTTCCTTTATGGTTTTGTCAGGTTCAGGGCATTGAACTGCTTCTACCATCTGAGCAAAACCAGGAAAGATATCATTATTGATTAAAAATATATCTTTTTCATTCATTAAAAAAGGAACATTATATTTGGTTTTCAAATATCCTACCTGTCCAACATGGTCTAAATGGCCATGGGTAGCAAGTATATATCTAAGCTTGTATTTTTCAAGCTCTTTTTCTATTCTTTGGCCTTCAGACCCAGGGTCTACAACAACAGCTTCTCCTGTAGATTCATCAGCAATAATTATTGTATTTTCCTCAAGGGGACCAACAGTCAGGATTTTTATCATTCTCTAATTCCCAGATATTTTTTATCAACAAGGGCGGTGGTGTATTTTCCTGAAAGAAAATCCTTATCTTCTAATATTTTAAGATGGAAATCTTTTGTGGTTTTAATACCTTCTACAATAAGCTCTTTTAATGCTCTTTTCCCTCTTACTATGGCTTCTTCTCTGTTCTTACCATAAACAATAATTTTTGCAATTAGAGAGTCGTAATAAGGAGGTATTTTATATCCTTTGTATATATGAGTATCCACCCTTACCCCAAAACCACCTGGAAGGTATAGCTCTTCTATAGTCCCGGGATTTGGAACAAAAGTCTCAGGGTCTTCTGCATTTATTCTAAACTCTATTGCATGGCCTTGCTGCTTTATATCTTCCTGTGTAAAAGAAAGTTTTTTACCATCAGCCACAAGCATCTGCCATGCAACAAGGTCAATCCCAGATGTCATTTCAGAAACAGGGTGTTCAACCTGAATACGACCGTTCATTTCTATAAAATAAAAATTCATATTTTCATCAACTATAAATTCAACGGTTCCGGCACCGGTAAATCCTACATGTTTCGCAAATCGGACAGCAGCTTCACCCATTTTCTTACGAACTTCTGGAGTTATGAATGGTGATGGAGATTCTTCTAAAAGCTTTTGATGCCTTCTCTGAATAGAACATTCCCTGTCACCTATGTAAACAACATTTCCATGTTCATCTGCGAGAATTTGAATTTCTATATGTTTAGGATTCTGAATAAACTTTTCTATATAAACTCTACTATCTCCAAAATTTGCTTCAGCTTCCCTCTGTGCTACAGGTAATAGTCGTGATAACTCTTGCGGTGAATGAACTACCCTCATTCCCCTACCACCACCACCAGCAGCAGCTTTCAGTAAAACTGGATATCCAATCTTATCTGCAACCTCAAGTGCATCTTTTAAAGTGTTTACCGGTGGACTTCCGGGAATTATTGGAACATCTGCCTCCTGCGCTGCTTTTCTGGCTTCTGCTTTATCTCCTGTTAAACGAATAGTTTCTGAACGGGGACCTATAAATTTTATGTTTGCTCTTTCTAATAATGCTGCAAAATTTGGATTTTCAGCAAGAAATCCATATCCCGGATAAACAGCATCTGCATAAGATATCTCTATTGCCGACAAAATAGCCGGAATATTTAGATAACTTTTATCTGAAGGGGCTTTCCCTATACATATCGCATAATCTGCGAGTTTAACATGCATTGAGTCTTTATCAGCCTCAGAATATATTGCTATGCTTTCACCACCTAATTCCCTTATTGCTCTTATTGCTCTAACTGCGATTTCTCCTCTGTTTGCTATCAGGATTCTTTTGATATTGTCCAGTTTTAACAATACTTTTCTCCTACACTATAGCTTTTTCTGTTAAATTTCCTAAATATTATATAATAATTGGCGGATAACACTAAAATTATAAGGATATAAGATGGGAGATGTAGATTTTAAAAGTAGAAGGAAATTAACATTTCTTCGTTTAATGGTATCCCAAGGAATAGTTCCTGCAGAAAAAGTTCGGAATAATCCCAATATAGAAGGAAAAGATTTCACAGATATTTTAACCTATCTTGTTGAAAGTAAAATAGCTGATGAAAAAAAGATAAAGGAATTTTTCGTTAATTTTTTAAATCTAAAGCCTTTTGACCCTAATATGAATATTGATGTAGATGAATCAATAATGTCAAATATTACCTATAATTACATGTTGAAGAAAAAATTCGCTCCTGTTTTTTATGATAAAGATAAAAATCAACTTTCAATTGCAGCATTTAATCCAATAGATAAAGAAATAATTCATTATCTTAAATTTTTAGGAATTAAAAACATTGAGATCCTCGTTGCAACTTATTCAGAGATTCAATCTCTTCTTGAAAATTTCAGTAGAATGGCATCTCCTACAGAAATTCTCGATAATATAGGCCTCGATGCAGATGTAGAAGAAGAATATCAAAGGGAAGAAGAAATAAATGTAAACGAGGCAATAGCTGAAGCAGAAGAAGCACCGATAGTTAAAGCCTCCAGACTTTTTATAGTAAACGCAGTCCGACAGGGTGCATCTGATATTCATATAGAACCCTTTGAAAAAGAATTAAGGGTAAGATATAGGATTGATGGTATTCTCCGAACAGTTCAAAAACTTCCTGCCAGTATAAAAGATGCTTTAGTTGCCAGATACAAAATAATGGCGAATCTGGATATTGCAGAAAAGAGGTTACCCCAAGATGGAAGAATTAGAGTAAAAATAGATAGAAAACCTATTGATTTAAGGGTATCTATCATTCCTACAGTTTATGGTGAAAAAGTAGTTATGCGTATTCAGGATGCCCAATCGTATCTGGGATTAAAATTAGAAGATCTTGGTTTTGAACCGGATGACCTTGAAAAAATCAGAAAAGCTATCTATAGTCCTTGGGGAATGGTCTTAGTTACAGGACCAACAGGGTCAGGTAAAACTACAACTTTATACACTGCATTAATGGAAAGGAATACAGATGATGTAAACATATCAACAGCAGAGGATCCTGTTGAAGTATCTATTCCAGGAATTAATCAGGTTCAAATCAAAGAACATATAGGATTAACTTTTGCAGAAGCTTTAAGATCTTTCCTTAGACAAGACCCGGATATTATACTGGTTGGAGAGATAAGGGACAGAGAAACGGCTGAAATATCAATTAAAGCAGCATTAACAGGTCACCTTGTATTCTCCACATTACACACAAACGATGCTCCATCTTCTATAACAAGATTAATAGATATAGGAGTTGAAAGTTTCCTTGTTGGAACAGCTGTAAATATGATAATTGCCCAGAGGCTTGTCAGAAAATTATGTAATTACTGTAAACAGCCTGCTACATATCCGAAAGAGTTCTGGACAGGATTGGGATTATCTGAAAAAGACGTAGAAGAAGGAACATTTTTTGTTCATAAGCCGGGAGGTTGTGACCGTTGCAATAAAACCGGTTATAAAGGTAGAACTGCTGTTCATGAAATACTGGAAATTGACGATAATATCAGAAAAGCTATTTTATCTGGAGCTAATGCAACACAGCTTAAAGAGCTTGCGATAAAAAATGGAATGAGAACCCTATATCAAAATGCCCTTTTAAAAGTAAAACGAGGAATAACAGATATTGCAGAAGTAGAAAGGGTTTTAGTTAAATAAATTTTTTAAGGAGATATATTATGGAGCAAGAAAAACTTGCATTCACAATTGATGAAATAGCAAGGGTTGCTATAGACAAAGATGCTACCGATATACACATAACAGCGGGAGCACCTCCAACTATCAGGATAGATGGAAAAATAACTTATCTATCTGAATATCCTGTTATGTACCCAAAAGATACCCAAAAATTTATTTACTCTATTATGAATGAAAAGCAAAGGCGGACATTTGAAGAAAAGAATGAGGTTGACTTTTCCATCGGAATTAAAGGGGTTGGTAGATTTAGGGTAAACGTTTATAGACAAAGGGGTAGTGTTGCTGCTGCTTTAAGAAGAATACCTTATGAAATAAAGCCTATGGAAGAGTTAGGACTTATTCCCTCTGTAAAAGGTTTATGTCATAAAAGTATGGGATTAGTGCTTGTTACAGGGCCAACAGGATCAGGTAAAACTACAACCCTTGCCTCAATGATAGATTATATAAATACAAATTATCCTTATCACATAATTACAATTGAAGATCCAATAGAATATCTATTCCCACATAAAAAATCACTTGTTGCACAAAGGGAAGTCGGTAATGATACTTCCAGCTTTGCCATAGCACTGAAATATGCTTTAAGGGAAGACCCAGACGTTATTCTGGTTGGTGAAATGAGGGACTTAGAAACAATCAGAGCTGCACTTACAGCCGCTGAAACAGGTCACCTTGTATTTGCAACATTACACACAAATACAGCAATTCAAACAATAAACCGTATCATCAACGTTTTCCCTGAAAATGAACAGGAACAGATTAGAACAGAGTTAAGTTTTGTTTTACAGGGTGTAATATCACAAAGGATTCTACCAAGAATCGGAGGTGGGAGAGTCCTTATACATGAAGTTTTAATACCAACAACAGGTATAAGAAACCTTATTAGAGAAAATAAAATTCACCAAATATATGGGCTTATGCAGTCTGGACAAGTTGGAACAGGTATGCAAACAATGAACCAGTCAATTTTACGGGCGATCAAAGAAGGACTAATTACAGAAGAAGATGGAATGAAAGTATCTCCTGAGCCACAAGAACTCGAAAGATTATTAAAAACTCTGAAGTAGAGGGGGAAATAGATGCCAAAGTTCAAATATATAGCAAGGGACAAATATGGTGTCAGAAGGGAGGATGTTATTTATGCTCCTGATGCAGGGGCAGCACAAATAGAGTTAGAGAAACAAGGATTTGAAGATATAAAACTACAGTTAATCCCACAAAAAAAGTTTTCTTTTGAAATCGATATATTTAAGCCAAAAGTAAAAGAAAAAGACCTTGCTTTATTTACACGGCAGTTAGGCGCTATGATTGCTGCCGGTGTTGGTATTGCTGAAGCACTTGAAATTTTGGCAGAGCAGATGCCAAATAAAACTCTTAGAGAAGCTCTAAAAGAAGTAAAGGAAGATGTTGTTGCAGGTATGTCTCTTTCAAAAGCAATGGCTAAACATCCAAAAGTTTTTCCTGAATTTCTCGTGAATTTAATAGAAGCTGCAGAAGAATCAGGTAATTTGGATGTTATTCTTCAAAGAGCAACCCAATATTATGAAAAAATTGCTGCAATTAAAAGAAAAATTATAAGTGCTTCCTGGTATCCTGCAATGGTTGTTGTTATAGCAACTGTTATTGTTTTGGGAATTTTAACTTTTATTGTTCCGACATTTGCCAATCTATATGCAAGCATGGGAGGGCAACTTCCATTTCTTACACAACTACTGATCGATATAAGTAATACTCTCAAAAATAATATTTTGATAATTATAGGTGTAATTATTGGAATAATTATATTAAATAAATTTATATACAGCACAAAAGCCGGTAAAGAGTTCTATCATAGATTATTCCTTAAACTCCCCCTTCTTGGAAATATATTTCTAAAAGGTGCTATAGCAAAATTTGCAAGAACACTTGCAACACTTATTGCAGGTGGTGTTCCTATTATGCGTTCCCTTGAAATTTCGGCATCTGTTGCAGGAAACGTTGTTGTAGAAAAAGCTATTCTTGAAGCGAAAGATAAAGTAGAAAAAGGTCAGGAGATATATAAATCCCTTGACCCAAAAATTTTCCCGCCTATATTAATCGCCATGGTGAGAGTGGGTGAAGATACAGGTAGACTTGATGAGATGCTGGATACTATTGCAAATTTCTTTGAGGATGAAGTTGACAGATCAGTGGAAGCATTAATTTCAACTATAGAACCATTACTTATTGTATTTATAGGAATTATTGTAGGTGCCATTCTTATAGCTCTTTATCTACCAATATTCAAAATGGGTGAACTTATTCAATCATAATGAAAAAAGTTGCAGTTGCATTAAGTGGTGGGGTGGATTCTTCAGTGTCCGCCCTTTTGCTTAAAGAAAAAGGATACGACGTTATAGGAATTACCTTAAAATTATCTTCCGTAGTATGCGAAACAGATACACAGATATGCTGTTCCCCACAAGATGTCAAAGATGCAAAAAAAGTATCTCAGTTTTTAGGTATAGAGCATTATGTTTTAGATTGGGAAGATATTTTTCATAAAAAAGTGATTAATTATTTTTTAGATGAGTATAAAAAAGGTAAAACTCCAAATCCATGCTCTATATGTAACCGGGAAGTAAAAACAGGTCTTCTTGCAAAATATGCAGTTGATGTTCTAGGCGTTGATTATCTTGCTACAGGACATTATTTAGGAATTTCTGATATAGAAGGACATAAAGTAATCAAAAGAGGTAAAGATATTAAAAAAGACCAGTCTTACTTTATGGCTCTTTTAGAAAAGGAAATCTTAGATTATCTTATCTTTCCTTTAACAGATAAAACAAAAGAAGAAGTCAGGCAAATAGCTCAAAAATATAAAATTCCTGTAGCTCAAAAATCTGAAAGCTTTGAAATATGCTTTACGGCTGGAAAGACTCCCGGAGAATATATAGACCAGCTTGGATTAAATATAAATACTGCCGGGGATATTTTGCTTGATACAGGAGAAAAAGTTGGTAAACATAAAGGTTTATCCCACTACACTATAGGCCAGAGAAGAGGTCTTGGGGTTGCATGGAAAGAACCTCTTTATGTTTTAGACAAAGATATAAAAACAAATTCATTGATTGTAGGGACAAAAGACAAACTTTTAACTGATTATGTTGGGGCAGGAAATATCAATTTATTTGTTCCGGAAGACTTTTTATTTGAAAAAGAAATTTTAGTTCAAGGAAGATATAAGCAAAAACCCGTAGAAATAAAAAAAGTAGAAAAAGGAAATAACAAATTTAGATTTTACTTCAAAACTCCACAACCGAAATTTGCACCGGGACAAATTCTGGCTATATATACAAATGACAAACTGTTAGGCGGTGGTGTTATAGTATAGTTCCTTTATAAACTCTATTGCCTGCTCTTTAGTTTTTATTTTTCCTTCTACCTGCTTTTTTTGCAGTTCTTCTTTAATTTTTCCAACAATTGGGGAAGGTTTTATATTCAAAATTTCCATAATTTCTTTTCCATTTAACAAAGGTTGCTCTATAACTTCTTTAGTATAAATATCAAAATAATATTCCTGGAGAAAAATCACAAAAAGTTCAAGTTTTTTAAGATATTCCTTATTTTCAGAGGTGGCATAGGCATCTGCATAGGTAAGGATAAAAAGGTGAGGAATTAAACTTTTGTTCCTGAACCAGAAAAAATTTAGCTCTTTATTAGTCAGGTTATCTGCTTCTTTCAAAGCTAATAATCTAAATATTTCCAGATGAGAACCAACAAGATTTCCAATGAATTCTGATGCTTTTTTTCCAAGGGATAGCTCTCTATTTATTGAGTTCAAAATGATTTCCTTGCCTTTTATATCATGTTCCTTAAATTTTTGTTTGGTTGTGTATATTTTTCCAATATCATGAAAGAAAGCTGTAAATTTTAAAAGAGTAATATCATTAAATTCTGTAAAAAATTCCTGTTTACCTAATTTTTCTAAAAATGATTTAGGGATACTATTTTTCAATAACTCTTTTTTTTTAAAAATTCTTCCATATACTCAACTGTTTTTAAAGAATGCTCCAGCAAGGGATATTTATGAAATTCTCCTTGATTTTTGATCTTTATCATTTCATTTATTTCAGGAACAATTTGCTGAAATATTCCGGCTGATATTAGTTTTTCAATTGTTTTGTAGCTATCTTCCCCTTCAAAAATTTTTAAAATTTCATCTCTTATCCTTTCAACCGGGGAGTTTTTAACTAATTCCTTATTTTTCTTAACCCATTTTTCGTATTCTTTATCTAACTCAAAATCAAGCTGCTGGGCAATTCTAAAACCTCTGAATATTCTTACAGGGTCTTTTTGTATATTTTCATATGAAACAGGCCTTATTATTCCTGTCTGAAGATCTTCAAGACCACCGGATGGATCAAATAGAACCGTTTGGGAAGCACCCATACCCAAAGCATCATCAAAAACAATTGCCATTGCATTAATTGTAAAATCTCTCTGGAGTAAATCCTGATTAACCCGCTCTATTATTTCTTTTTCCTTATCATAAAAGTCCAGCTGGGGATTTGACATAATATCAGAGATATCCATATAAGAGAAATCAAATCTATAGCGGGTCTGCCCTTCATAGAAAATTATAGTAGCTACATCTTTTTCTTTTTCAAAAGAGAATATATCTCCTTTACCAAGGATATTTTTTAGTTTTTTTACTATCTCAAACGGGTCTGTTGTTACAATAAAATCAACATCAACTTTATTTTTAATAGGTCTGTTTAACAGTCTATCTCTTATCCAGCCTCCAACTATAAGACAGACCGTATCTTTTCCAAGAGCTTTTGCTACCTGGTCAAAATAAGAGTTATAGAATAAAAGTCCATGAACATACTTTGTTTTTATATCTAAATCAAATTCTTCCCGTTGGTCTTTGGGAATATTCTGTCTATGAAGAATTTTCTCAAGTAGTTTTTCTATTCCAAGCATTTGATTTCCTTTAGAGAATATTAAATTGTTTTAATATTTTGGCAAGCTCAGGGTCTTTTTTGGCTAATTGTTTTAAAGCCTGATACAATTCTCTTAATTTTTCTTCTTTTTGAAGTTCCTCAAGGGTTTCATCTTTAGCTCTTTTTATAATTGTCCTTCTGTCCCAGTAAGCAAACCCTATTACAAAAACAGTTAAAGTTGTAAAGATTCCAGTTATAATCCATAGAAACTGAATAAAATGGTCAAAACGCTTATTAATATCCTCAAATCGTCTGTTAATATCCTCAAAACGTTTGTTAATATCTTCAAATCGTTTGTCTATTTGCTCAAATCTTTTATTAGTTTCTTCTTTAAAATCTCTAAACTGAGTTTCAAGGATAGTTAGTCTTTTGTCTATATCAATGAGTTTTTGATAAATCATTTCATTGGTTATTTTTACATTTTTGTTTTCTGCAAAAGAAAATCCAAATAAACCTAAAGTTAAAAAAAGAGAAAATAAAACTTTTCTCATCAATTACCTCAAATAAATTCCACAATTTACTTTAATTTTATGGAATGTAATGAGATTTTGCAAATAAAAAAGCCCCCATTAACGGGGGCTTGAGAAGAAGATTTATAGAATGAATTCCTTAGAAGAGGAATCCAGCTTCGAAAGCTAAAACTGTTCTGTTGTCTTTAGCTTTTCCGCTGTCGTTTACGAAAACTTTTTTATCTGTTGAAATGTAAGCAGCTTCAAGTCTTGCAAATGTGTTTTTAGTTGGTTTCCATGTTGGTGTAATTGTAAATGACCATGCACTGTTTTTACCTGTGAGATAGATTCCACTACCGTTATTATCGCTTGAATCTCCGTTATCTACATATTCAATTCTAATTGGGAAAGTTACATTAGCAATTTGAGCATCAAGGAAATCTACGTCAATATTAAGAGCTACACCCCATGCAGAATCATCTGCTTTAGAATCACTTCCTAACGGATTTTTGGTTCCTGTGGCAGATCTTTTTGCAGCATCATCAAGAGTTGTATAATCAGCCTCAAGTCCTGCCTTTACAATTCCAAAGTCAAAGTTTGTGCAGAGAACATAGAGATTTCTTCCTTCTGCTTCGTTATATGTGTGTAATCCTACTTTTGAACCGAAACCTACAAAATCTGACAGATTGAAAGAAATACCAGCTTCGAAAGCATCTGAAATACCATAGCCTAAAACATCATTACTTTTACCTTGTAACAATCCTCCTCCTTGATTGTATCCTACATAAACTTGAGCAATTCCTGCATCATAGTTGGCTCTTGCTCCAGCATAAAGAACAGGGTGTCCTGTAAAGAGGATACCTCTTGTATAGTTTCTATTGAGAATTGTTAATGGAGCTTCACCGAATTTGTTCCAGAGAAGTCCTGCATCAATAGAAAGACCTTCAATTGGAGCAATTGTTACATAAGCAAGCCATGGTTTAAAATCTGTTGTTTTTCCCCATTTAAGAAGTCTTTGTCCTTTGCCACTATTTAAAGAATTATCTCCATTTACAACTGCTGAAGATGCTACTAATGTTGGAACTTCGAAGCTTGCGAAAGCTGCATTAAATCCGATTGGGCTGTTTGCATCAGCTTTTTTCATTAATCCGATAGCAAATGTAGATACGTGGAAATTATCGTTATTGCCATCATTTCCAAAGTTTGATAGAGCAAAATCATTGTCCTGCCAGTCGTAAGAAGCTGATACTCCACCATAGAGAACAATGTCAGAGTTAGCAACTGTAAGAGTTCCAGCCTGTGCAGCACCTGCTGCAAGTAATCCTGCTGCTGCTAAACCTAATACTTTTTTCATGTCGTAACCTCCTTAAATATGATTTTTTTCATAAATTTTATACCAAATTTTAATTCATATGTCTATTCTAATATATTATTTGTTTAATTTTCGTAACAAATACATTTTCCTTTAATTTTAGAAGGAAACAATATTTATGCCAAAATTAGGAAACATTCATAATATTTGGGGAAGTATTGATATTTCTTGATGGAAAAGATATGAAAGAAAAAAATCAATGTAAAATTTATTTTTCCTCTTCTGCACTTTTGCAAAAATTAAAAATTTTTTCTTCTTTGATAGAAACATTATTTGATGATTTTTTCTTCATCTGAAGAACTTTTCGTCGAATTATATTTCTACCTTTGTTTTTATGAAGGCAAGATTTATATGCGCATATTTGACACAAGAAATCATTTGGATTATATACTTGACCCATTAGCTTTCTCCATTAAAGAAAAAAGGGGCTTTCGCCCCTTTGGAAAATTTAGAATACGAATCCAGCTTCTACACCCATAACTGTTCTATTGTCTTTTTTGTTTCCATTATCATCTTGGAAACCTTTTTTGTCAGTTGAGATGTAAGAGAATTCTGCTCTGAGGAATGTGTTTTTAGTTGGTTTCCATGTTGGTGTGATCGTGAAAGTCCATGCATCATCACCGGCAACACTATATATTCCACTTGTTCCATCATTTACGTATTCAATTCTTACTGGAATTTCAAAAACATCCATTTTTGCAGATGCATAGAGAGCTATACCGTAAGCAGAATCATCCTTTCCAGACTTTTTCGCTGTGTCATCTAACCATTGATAATCAATATTTGTTCCAAGTTCAATACCTGCAACTTCTGTGCTGAGAACTACATCAACAAGGTTTTTGAAAGCAGAATAGTCAAAATAAGAAACAGCATAGTTAAAACCCGCTATAGAACCAATAGAACCTATAGCAAAAGCATCAGAAGGCAATACTCCGTTTATGGCACTAACGGTATCTTCACTTTGCTGAGTATACTCAGCGTAAATGTCAATTCCATCCATAATAGAGTAAGTCACTCTTGCTCCAGGATAAACGAAAGGTTGCCCATACCAAACTGCACCAAAAAGATAGTTAGGATTATCATAAGTATGATACAATTCATATCCAATATTTGTAGTAAGTTTTCCCGCATCTATAGTTAACCCTTCAATTGGTCTTATACTAACCCATGCATATTCAACATCAAATTCAGGAGAAGGAGGTAATGTCTCATCTAAGATATCCGGTTGTCCACTTGCACCAAAACCTACAGTAAAGCCAATTGTAGAGTTCATTTTTGAAGTTAAATCAATTGCAAAAGAAGAAACTGTAAAATAATCATTATTTTGATTCTTCCCATTATTTGTTGCATAGAAATAACCCGCTGTTACACCTCCTGTCATTTCAATATCAGAGTTAGCAACTGTAAGAGTTCCAGCCTGCGCAGCACCTGCTGCAAGTAATCCTGCTGCCACTAAACTTAATGCTTTTTTCATACTGTAACCTCCTTTAAGTTTTTATTAGCCAATATTAGCACATTTTTAATCTAAATAGCAAAAATGGGGCTTTTAAAGCCCCGAAATTGTTTATAAATTAAATCCTCTCTCTCCATGTGTTGCTTCATCAAGACCCATTGTTTCTGTCTCTTCGTCAACTCTTGCTCCACCTGTTAACAGAGAAGATACAAAATATAAAATGGCTGTCATAATTGCTGTGAATACTATTGTGAATAAAATAGATTCAACCTGAACAATAATTTGTCCCATTCTATCTCCGTTTTGGAGAGGAGAGCCGTCCCATGCGAGTGGTTGAAGTGCGAAGAAACCTGTTGCTAATGCACCCCAGATACCTGCCATTCCATGAACACCGAAAGCATCAAGGGAGTCATCATATCCAAGGGCTTTCTTGAGAACATAAACCCCGAACCATCCAACTATACCTGCTATAAAGCCAATAATAAGTGCACCTGCAGCATTAACAAAACCTGCCGCTGGGGTAATAGCTACCAGACCTGCAATAGCACCTGAAGCAGCACCAAGGAGTGTTGGCTTTTTAGCTGTTATCCATTCTATTAATACCCATGAGATAACTGCTGCTGCTGTTGCAAGGTTTGTTGTAAGAAGTGCAACACCTGCAACCTCGTTTGCACCAAATGCAGAACCTGCATTAAATCCAAACCATCCAAACCACAGGAGACCTGCACCAAGGGCAGTTAAAACAACTGAAGATGGAAGAATTGCTGTTTTTTTGTAATCTTTTCTTTTTCCAAGAAGTAATGCTAAAACCAGACCTGTTACCCCTGCGTTGATATGAACAACTGTTCCACCTGCAAAGTCAAGAGCTCCTGCATCAAAGAGGAAACCTCCACCCCATACAACGTGAGCTATTGGAGCATATACAAAAGTAATCCATAGAATTACAAATACGAGCCATGTGGAAAATTTCATTCTTTCAATTACTGCACCTGCAGCAAGTGCTATTGTGATAGCAGCGAATGTTGACTGGAATGTTGCAAATACCCATTCAGGATATGTTCCACTTAAAGCTTTATAATCAACTCCATTCATTAAAAATTTGCCAAATCCTCCAACTATAGCATCAAGAGCTCCATATCCGTCTGTGAATGCCATAGAATAACCCCAAAGGAACCACACAACAATTGCTATTGCATAAGCCATAAGAACCATCATTACTGTGTTAACAATATTTTTGTATCTTGTCATTCCACCGTAGAAAAGGATAAGTCCTCCCACAGTCATAAGAACAACCAGAGCTGTTGCTGTTATCATCCATGCGGTATCACCGGTATCTAACTTTGCTTCATCTGCAAAGGAAATAGCCGGCACCAGCAGGGAGAAAGCCCAAAATAATAAAGATTTAATTCTCATACTGTAACCTCCTGATTTTTATTTATTTTTTAAAGGGCTTCTACGCCTCTTTCTCCTGTTCTTATTCTTACAGCATCTTCAACAGGAATGATAAAGATTTTTCCATCACCCACTTTTCCTGTTCTTGCTGCATTTGTTATAGCTTCAACAAGTTTTTCAACCATCTCATCTTCAGCAACAATCTCAATTTTGATTTTTGGGAGAAAATCAATCACATATTCAGCTCCCCTATAAAGCTCGGTATGTCCTTTTTGTCTTCCGAATCCTTTTACCTCTGTAACTGTGATACCAAAATTTCCAAGTTCTGATATTGCCTCTTTAACCTCATCCAGCTTAAAAGGCTTGATAATAGCCTCAATTTTTTTCATAACCAAACCTCCTGTTTTTTGTTCAGAAAGTTTTAAAATAAAAAATCATGCCAAAAATTTTGATAGTATAAGTTATTGATAAATATGAATTTTTATTAAATATGGAGAGTGAGGGACTTGCACTAAGATTAGGCAATAAGGGAGGTTTTGAACTGAATTTGTGCAAAAAAAAAAGCCCCCATTACGGGGGCTTGGAAAACTTTTTATATTAAGGGCTTTTTAGAAGCCCATGTCTCCCATTCCTTCCATTCCTGCTGCTGGATTTTTCTCTTCTTTTTCTGGTATTTCAGCAACAAGTGCTTCAGCTGTGAGCATTGTTCCGGCTACAGATGCAGCATTTTGTATAGCGGTTCTTACAACTTTAGTTGGGTCTATAATACCAGCTTCAAGCATATCTACATATTCACCTGTAGCAGCATTAAATCCGTAGTTTACATTATCACTTGCTTCAACTTTTTCTATTACAACAGAACCTTCAAAGCCTGCATTGTTGGCAATTTGTTTTAATGGAACTTGTGCAGCTTTTCTTACAATATCAATTCCCCATTGTTTATCTGGGTTTTCATCTTTAAGGTCACAGAGTGCTTTAGAAGCTCTGAGAAGTGCTACTCCACCACCTGGAACAATTCCTTCTTCAACAGCAGCTTTTGTAGCATGAACAGCATCATCAACTCTGTCTTTTTTCTCTTTGAGTTCTGCTTCTGTAGCAGCTCCAACTTTGATAATAGCTACTCCACCTGCAAGTTTAGCAAGTCTTTCTTGAAGTTTTTCTTTGTCATACTCAGATGTTGTTGTTTCAATTTGAGCTTTGATTTGCTCAATTCTTGCTTTGATATCTTCTGGATTACCTTTACCACCGATTATTGTTGTGTTGTCTTTGTCTATTACAACTTTGTCAGCTTGACCAAGCATATCAAGATCAACATTTTCAAGTTTAATTCCAAGGTCTTCTGTAATAGCTTGGCCACCTGTAAGGATAGCTATATCTTGGAGCATTGCTTTTCTTCTTTCTCCAAATCCTGGAGCTTTAACAGCAGCTACTTTGAGAACTCCTTTCAGGTTGTTTACTACCAGTGTAGCAAGTGCTTCACCTTCTACATCTTCAGCTATGATAACAAGTGGTCTGTTTGTTTGAACAACTTTTTCAAGAACTGGGAGAAGTTCTCTGATATTGCTGATTTTCTTTTCATATATGAGGATGTATGGATTTTCTAATACAGCTTCCATTTTTTCTGGGTTTGTTACAAAGTATGGTGAGAGGTATCCTCTATCAAATTGCATACCTTCAACAACTTCAAGAGTTGTTTCAGATGTTTTAGACTCTTCTACTGTGATAACACCATCTTTTCCAACTTTTTCCATTGCATCAGCAATGATTTTTCCGATTTCTGGGTCGTTGTTAGCTGAAATTGTAGCAACTTGCTCTATTTCTTTTCTTCCGCTTACTTCTTTAGAAAGTTTTTTGAGCTCTTCTACTACAACTTTTACAGCTTCATCAATTCCTCTTTTTACATATACAGGGTTAGCTCCTGAAGCTATAGCTTTAAGACCTTCTGTGTATATAGCTTGTGTAAGAATTGTAGCTGTTGTTGTTCCATCACCGGCAACATCAGCTGTTTTTGAAGCAACTTCTTTAACAAGCTGAGCAGCCATATTCTCTAATGGGTCTGGAAGTTCTATTTCTTTAGCAACAGATACACCGTCTTTTGTTACATTAGGGCTTCCCCATTTTTTCTCAAGGATTACTTCTCTTCCTCTTGGTCCAAGAGTAACTTTTACAGCATTTGCTAATTTATCTACACCTGCTTTAAGTTTTGCTCTTGCTTCTTCACCGTAGATTATCATTTTTCCTGCCATCTATTTCCACCTCCTTTGTTTTTTTGTTATTGGATAATAGCAAGGATGTCGTCTTCTCTGAGAACTATAAGTTCTTCTCCATCAACAACAAATTCATTTCCGGCATATTTGCTGTAGATAACTTTGTCCCCAACTTTTACTTTTAATGGTTTGATTTCTCCATTTTCTAAAAGTCTTCCTTCACCAACGGCTATTACTTCACCTTCTGATGGTTTTTCTTTAGCTGTATCAGGGATGATAATTCCTGATGGAGTTTTTTCTTCTGCTTCTTCTGCAGGTTTGATCACTACTCTATCGTAGAGGGGTGTGATTTTAGCCATCCTGCATAACCTCCTTTTTCTTTATTTTTACTATTTAATATTATATTCCTGAATATAAAAAAATGCAATAAGTTTGCATATAAAATATGCTTGTATTTGACTCAGATTTTATAAGACCAAAATAAACCCTATACTTGATTTAAACGTTTTACCTGCCTATTTTTTAATCACTTTATATAACTGTTCCTTAATCTGTTCTAAGAGTGATTCATCTGTGATTTTTTTCTTGTCTGGAGTTCTTACATAAAAAGCATCTCTTATCCTTTCCCCTTGAGTAGCAACTTTGACTATATGGACGTAGAGATCAAATTTCGCAAATACTTTGAAAATATCAAATAGTAATCCTATTCTATCTTCTCCAGAAATATCAAATATGGTGTAAATGTCCGATGAACTGTTGTCCACTTTTACAAATGTCGGTGGTGGAATTACAGATGCTTTAAATACAGTGTTCCTTTTTTTAGAAAGGTCTTCAAGGGTAAGTTTTTTGTCAAGATATTTGGCAAACAGTTCTTTAAATTGCTCAAATTTTTTATCTTCAACAACTTCAAGGGATGAGGTTGATATTTGAAGGTCAATTACCACGATACCATCTTTTCTCATATAGCTATAAACAGAAAGAATATTAATTCCCATGTAAGAAAGTATTCCTGTTACAACAAGCAATGGATTTTTTACTTTCTTACTATCCAAAACTACAATAAGTTCGGAAAATCCTATACCATAATTTTTATCAAAAAAGAACTGGGGTTTTCCTGTTTTGAATAAAAGTTCTTCCATTTTGATATGTCTTATCATTGTGTCCAGTGGGGTTGAAAGCAGGTAATATTCAGAAAATCTTTGCATATGGAATTTTGCTCTCTCTTCTCCAAGCTCTGCTTCAAGAAGTGCATAAAGTTTTTTTCTTTTTTCTTCTATCTTTTTAGCTGCTATCTCTTCATAAGAAACATTTTCTTCAAGGACTTCCATTGTTTTGTGGTAAAGTTCCCACAGAAGAGAGTTTTTCCAGTCATTCCAGATGTTAGGACCAACGGCATTTGCATCGCACCATGTTAGGACTGTAAGCATCTTTAATAGCTCTTTGTTTTTTATGGTTTTTGCAAAATCATTTATAACCTTTGGGTCGTTTAAATTTCTTCTTTGGGAGATCTTTGCCATATCAAGATGATGTCTAACAAGGAAACCAACAATCTCTGCGTCCCTTTCAGGATAGCCAAATCTACGCATAATATCCCTTGCCATTTTTTCTCCTAAAATACAGTGGTCAGTTTTATGTCCCTTTCCTATATCGTGCAAAAAGATAGCCCATGTAAGTAAATCAACCCTGTCTATCTCCTTGTAAAGCTCATACATCATTTTTCTGTGGGGATGGTCAACTTTTTTGAGACTTTCCAGCTCTTCCACTGCCTTTATTGCATGAGCATCTGTTGTGTATTTGTGGTAAGCATCATACTGGAAATGGCACCTTTGATATCCGAATTCTGGTATAAGGTCATCAAGAACATAAAAGTCCTGCATTTTTCTAAGAGTTTTTGCAAGATTTTTTGGATCAGAGAATATTTTTCTAACAAGGCTTTTTATCTCAGGATTGTCTCTGTTTTCTCTCAGTTTTTCTTCATTTTTCCTAATTAAAAATTCCAGTTCAGAAGAAAAATCGAGATTATATTCTTTAAAATACAGGAATGCTTTTAGAATATTTTTTACATCTTTTTCAAATTTGTTTTTGTTGAATACATCAAGCTCAATAGATGTTCTGGAAAAGACATCATCAATAGGTTCATGAATTTCAAGTTCATCTTCTTCAGTAAGGGCTTTTAGAATTCTCTTTGTTATAGTGTTTATTGATTTTGCATACAGGTAATAAAGCCTCATCATTTTTTCAACGCTTTCTCTGAGGGCTTCTTCATCATAAGGAGCTTCTACATAGCCTAATTTTTTTGCTACTTCTTCCTGAAGGGGCCTGACCAGAACATCACATCTTTTATTGCATATTAGGTGCATCTCATTTCTAAGTCTTAAGAGAAAGTTATAAGCTCTGATAAGTTCCTGATATTCTTCCTCAAGGATTATATTGTTTTCCACAAAGTAGTGATAATTAGGGACGTCATCTAAAACTTTTGCAATCCAGAAAACCTCATGGAAGTCCCTCAGACCTCCTTCACCCTCTTTTATATGAGGTTCCATCATGTAAATGGTTGAACCGGTTCTTTGGTATCTCATTTTTCTGGCTCTGAGGGTAGCATTTATATAGGCTGATCTTTTCCTTCTGATTAATCTTTTAAATTTTTTTATAAGCTCGTCATAAAGTTCTTTATTCCCAATAATAAATCTTCCTTGTAGCAAAGAAGTTGCTACGGTAAGGTCTTCTTTTGATAAATCAAGGAATGTTTTTATATCCCGTGGCGAAAATCCAATATCAACTTTAAGGTCTAAAAGTGCGTAATAGAAGTTTTCTATCCCTTCCTTTAGCTGTTCAAAATTATCAGGTTCAAAAACAAGGGACAAATCTATATCAGATTTAAAACAGAGCTCTCTCCTTCCATATCCTCCTAAAACAACAATTGCTATCTGGGATAAATCTTTAAAGGATATCTCTGCAAGCTGTTTTATGGTTTCGTCTGTGAGGTCTGATAATGAACGGACTGTTTCCAGACCGTCGGCACCTGCTCTATGTTTCTGGACGATTTCCTCTTTTTTTTCAAAGTAGTTTTTTAATATTTCCTGTTTCTTTTTTTCCAGTGTTTTATTCATCATACCCTACCTACCTTCTTTTTTATGGTTTCAACTGGAATTTTATAATAAATGGGTCTTCCGTGGGGACATAGATTTGGATTGTTTGTTGCAAGCCATATTTTAAGGAGATTTTTGGCCTCTTCATCGTCGAGGATTTCTCCGGCTTCAATTGAAAGCTCACAGGCAATCTCCCCCAGAAATTTCTCTATCTCAATATCAGGATATTCTGTTTCTGTCAGGGAGAGTATGAGATTTTTAAGGGTTTCTCCTTCAAGGTGGGATTTTGTTATTTTAATGCCATCAAGTAAAATTTCAAACTCTATTCCTGCATTTTTTAATTTGCCTTTTAGATTTTTGATCTTTTCAATTTGGTTTTCATCAAGAGGAATTTTTACAGGTTTTATCTCTTTTGACTCTAATCCGGTTGTTCTATATTTTTTCAGTAGTAGTTCATAATTAATTCTTTCACTTGCTACATGCTGATCTATAAAGTAAACCTCACCATCAAAATAAACAACAAGAAATGTATTTTCTATCTGGCCAATAATCTCAAACTGGCTGTTATACTTGGCTGTTTTTTGATTTAGGCTATAATTTATCTTAGGTTTTGATACATTTTCCAGTGCTTCTTTTGTCAGTTCCAAAACAGGATTTTCTTTTCTTAGCTTAACTTCTATTTTTGCAGGGTGGACATTATGGTCAACCATATAAGGTGGCAGTTCTAAGAATAAAATAGATATTGTTTTTCCAGCCTTTGATTTTAAAACTTTTTTAATAAGGCTGTTTCTGACAGGTCTTCCATTGATGTAAATAAACTCTTTTCCTGTCTGGTAATCCGGAAGTAAAAAGCCGTAAGCTTTTCCTGTCTGATTTTCCTGTGAAAAAGTTAGAATATTTTCTGCTTTTGGAAATAAATCTTTTATTCTCTGCCTTCTGTCTGCAGGTAAAAGGGTATAAATATTTTTCCCATCAACTTCAAGGCTAAAAAATACATTATTGTGGTAAATAGCATATCTTAAGAAAACATCTATTATGTGGTTTAATTCTGTCTTTTCTGATTTTAGGAATTTTTGCCGGACAGGAATATTGAAAAATAGGTCTTTAACTCTAACTGTTGTCCCTTCAGGTGCTCCTGTGTCTGTCAGATGTTTAAAAACTCCACCTTCTATATAAAGTTCCTTTCCCAGTGGAAAACCTTTTGCCCTTGAAATAAGACTAAATTTTGAAACAGAAGCGATACTTGCGAGGGCTTCTCCACGGAAACCATAGCTATCCAGTGCATACAGCTGGTCTATAGAAGAAATCTTGCTGGTTGCATGCCTATCAACTGCAAACATAATATCATCAGGGTGTATGCCTGTGCCGTTATCTTTTACCTCAATTAGTTTTTTTCCGCCTTTTTCAATTTTTATTTCTATTCTATCTGCCTGTGCATCAAGGGAGTTTTCTATTAACTCTTTTAAAACGCTTGCAGGTCTGTCTATTATTTCTCCTGCAGCTATTTTATTTATTATTTCTACAGGTAATTTTTTAATTCTCATTTTTTCCTCTTGTAAAACAGTTTCAGGGAAATAATATTATTTATTGCACAGATAATTTAAGAAAACAAAAAAAATTCTCAAGGAGGGCTGAACATGGCTGTAAAGAAACTGGAAAAATCTGAATGGGAAAGTTACTTTAACGAATTTGACAAGAAGTATAGGGAAGGACAAATTCCTGCAAAGGAAGTTCAGATTGAAATTGTAAATGATGAAATTGGCGATCAGGTTGAAACCTGGTGGCAACCACTTGTAGGACTAGCTTATGACCCAAAGGACGATGAGTTTGAAGTGGCTGCAGAAAGACATGACCATCTAATTCACAAACCTGTGGAAATTTATGTTGATGAAGATGTTGATGGTATAAAAACGATTGAAGTTGTTCAGGAAGATGGGACAAAACATATAATCAAACTAAGAACTCCTGAAGCACTTCCAGAAAAATAAAGAATAAGGGGCGAAAGCCCCTTAATTAATTTTTAAGGCAAATTTTTACTATCAGGATTAGATCTACAAAAATATATTAATTACCGGAAATTTTCACCTCAGATATCCTAAAAATTAACCATATGGTTTTTTCTTTTAAAGCCTTGGTATTAAATATCCCTAATTGGCAAAAAATAGATGAAAAATAAATCAAAAGAGAAAATTCTATGAAATTTTGAGATGAAATTATTTGAAAGGGAAAGGGAAGAGTTATATTATGGTGGCCAAGGGCGGAATCGAACCGCCGACACCGCGGTTTTCAGCCGCGTGCTCTACCAACTGAGCTACCTGGCCACACCTTTATTCTGGATAAAATAGTTTATACCTGTTGCGCCTGAATGTCAAGACTTTTTGTATATTTTTCCGGCTTCTTAAATCTTTCCTAATCTTTACTATAAAGAGGTTTTATTCTGGTGTAGAATAATTAATTAAACTTTTCAAGGAGGTTGTCTATGCAAGGCGATGCGATGAGCAGTATAGTTGGTGCTGTTATATGGATGGTAATTCTTATTGCCATATTTTATTTTCTCCTTTACAGACCACAGCAACAACAGAGGAAAAAACATCAGGAATTTATTAATTCTCTGAAAAAAGGGGATAAAGTTGTTACCTCAGGTGGAATTATAGGGGAAGTTAAATCTATTGATGAAAAGACAGTTACTCTCAAAGTTTCTGAAGGAACAATGATAAAAGTCCTCAAATCAGCGATTGCTGCACCATTTGAAGAAAAATCTAAAAAGGAAAGTTAATCTTTCTTCATTTTCAAGATATTCGCAAACATTTCCGGCAGACCCGCATTCAGTATGTCTGCCGCCGCTTTTTCAAAATCATAAGGAACTCTTTTAAACTGAATATATCCTTCATCTGTATCAACTATTGTATAACCTGCCCTTGTATCTCTATCCCTTGGTTGACCTACACTACCAACACTGATTAGATATTGCTGACCTTCTTTTATAGGATATGTTTCTACTTTTTCTGCAAAAACATCCTCTTTATCTTTTACAAATAATATCTGTAGATGGGTATGACCATAAAAACAAAATCTATTGTCAAAACAGCTAAATGTTTCTTTTGCATCCCTTAAAGAAGTCATAAAACTGTATGTTCCGGGAACGGTAGGTTCATCATGGGTCAAAATAAATTCCGGTTCTTCATAAAAGTTTTCCAAAGATTTTATATACTCAAAATCTTTTTCATCAAGCATATCAAAAGTCCAGTCTGCAGCCTGAATTGCATAAGGATTAGATACAAAAACCTCTCCTGGATCAGCCACTAAAATGTCATGTTCCCCTTTAAGAACAATATCACAGTTTTCCCTGACCCAATCAAGACATTCTTTAGGATGTGCTCCAAAATTGATTATATCCCCAAGACAAAATATACGGTCTATTTGATTTTCCTTTATATCTTTTTCTACTGCCTCAAGGGCATGGATATTAGAATGGATATCAGAGATTAATGCTATTCTCATACTTTCACATCTTGATGATATTTTTTATAAATGGTGCTTAGAACACCGTTTATAAACTTTAGGCTATCTTCATTATCAAGATAACATTTTGCAAGGTCTAATATATCAATAAAAACTCTTCCCTTATCTGGAACATCTGAAAAAACAAGCTCATAAGTTCCAAGCCTGAGCAATGCCCTCTCAGGATATCCTAATCTTTCAAGACGCCAGCCTTTGAGATTTTCTCTAAGTATTTTGTCTATATCATCAAGGGAGTCCATAATTCCTTTAGCAATAGAATAGGCATATTCCAGAACTTCAGGAGAGAGTTCATCCCTTATATCTTTTATATGTTCTTCTAATATCTCGAATATATCTCCGCCTTTCAGATCGTATGTGTATAATGTTCTGAAAAGTATCTCTCTCGCTTTTTTTCTATACTTACCTGTTTTCTCCATTACTCCATTCCTTTAATCACATTTACCATTTCTATAGCTGTCAAAGCAGCATCAAAACCTTTATTACCCATTTTTGTCCCTGCTCTTTCCACAGCCTGCTCTATTGTATCAGTGGTTAATATACCATATGCCACTGGCACCTCGGTTTCAAGGGATACAAGTGCAATTCCTTTTGTAACCTCTGCTGCTACATACTCAAAATGGGGTGTTGCACCTCTGATAACAGCCCCAAGACATATAACTGCGTCGTATTTGCCTGATTTCGCAGCTTTCTTGGCTATTAATGGTATTTCAAATGAACCGGGAACTCTGATAACAGTAATGTTATCCTCTGAACCTCCATGTCTGACAATACAATCAACTGCCCCTTCAAGAAGCTTTTCTGTAATTAGGTTATTGAACCTGCCGACAACTATGGCAAAGTTTAATCCTTCTGCGGATAATTGACCTTCTATATTTCTCATCTTTTCACCCTGTTATATATTTTTGACCACATCTTTTACTGTTTCTATGATATAAGACACTTCATCATTTTTCAAAGCAGGATGAACAGGTATTGCAAAAATCTCTTTTGTTACTTTTTCTCCAAAGCTACAGTCCAGATGCTCTGCATTTCTAAGCTGATGGAGGGTGTATTCATAATAAATTCTTGCACCTATGCCTTTTTCAATAAGCCTTTCAACTATTGTGTCTCTGTCTGGATGTCTTAAAGCATAAATATGGTAAACATGCTTTCTTCCTTCTTCTTCTTTTGGAAGAATTAGCCCTGGAAGGTCTTTGAATTCTTCATTATAAAGCTGGGCTATTTTTCTTCTTTTCTCATTCATTTCATCCAGTTTTTTAAGCTGCCAGTATCCAATACCTGCCTGAAACTCTGTTATTCTCAGATTTAGGGCAGGATGGTCTCCAAATTCTATCCAGTTTGAAATTCTTTCATCTATTGCAATACTGTTTGTGAGAATCGCTCCACCTTCTCCCATTGCTACATTTTTTGAAGCATAAAAACTAAATGCGGCTACATCCCCAAGATTCCCTGCTTTTTTGCCTTTGTATTCTGCTCCATGTGCCTGTGCCGCATCCTCAAGGACATGAATTCCTTTTGGTTCACAAATCGCTTTTATTTTATCCATATCTGCAGGCTGTCCGAATAGATGAACAGGTATAATAACCTTTGGCTTATATTTTTCAACAGCCTGTTCCAGCTGGAATGGGTCCATACAGTAGTCTTCTCCTACATCAATAACAACGGGAGTCCCACCAGCAAGGATAACAGCGTCTATTGTTGCCATAAAGCTAAGAGATGGAACAATTACTATGTCATCCTTGTTATTTATCCCCAATGCTTTTAAGGCAATATAAAGTGCAGCTGTGCCACTGCACACTGTATGACAAAAGGATGCTCCTATATAGTTGCTAAACTCTTCTTTAAATTTTAAAGTCCATTTTCCTCTGGTTATCTGACCATTTTTGATAATTTCCATTACTGTTTTTTCTTCTTCAGCTCCAAAAACAGGTTTTATTATTGGTATCATTGCCTCTCCTTTATATTGAGAATTTATTGAATTCTTTCAGAATATTTAATGCCCTGTAAGCACTTTCAAAAGCAGGATTTGTAAGGAATTCAGAAATCATTAATTCCAATTTATCCATATTATCTTTTTCTTTTACTGTTCCATCCGGATAAATAATCTTATCCTCTGCAAAATTAAGTTTTGTTTCTTCATTTCTGTTTTTTAGTATCCATTCTCTTCTTAGAAAATCATGACTCCATGCTACCTGCAGGAAAAACTCACCGGATTGTGTTTCTCCATGAATATCAAATATATCTCCTCTGTCCTTGACAGATTTTAATCTAAAATCACCAAATAGATAATTCATTATATAAAGGTCATGCCACGCAAGGTCATAAAACGGGTTTATATATCCTCTACCAAGGTTAAGTCTATAGGCCTCAATCTCTTCTATATCATTTTGAACGTCAAAATTCCTCACTATATTTGATTTTAACTCTATTTCTGAAACTGCAAGAACTGCTTCATTTTTTTTGGCAAACTCAATAGCTTCTTCAAGCTCGGATGGTTTCATTGATGGTGGTTTTTCAATCATTACATTAATTCCCCTTTCAAGTGCTTTTCTGGCAAGGGGAATGTGCGAACGGGGGTCTGTTGCTATAAAAAGGGATTTTATATCTTCTTTTTTCAGTGCTTCATCAAGGTCTGTATACTTTGAAAATTTATCCGGAAATTCAGAAAGCCTTTTTGCATCAAGGTCTATTAAAACAGCATCAAGGCCAAGTGTATCAAATTTATTTACATACTTTGAACCCATATTCCCGGTGCCAACAATACCTACTTTCAAAAAAATTCCTCCTGTGGCTTCTAAATATTTTCAAAACTAAATAAAGCAAAAAACATGCCTATACCAAGTTTTTGAAAAATAAGAAATTTTCATAGAAAGATTTTTGCAATTTTGCAAAAATCTATTTGATTAAACCATACTCTTTAAGCACCTGTTTAAGTTTTTCTTCATTTTCTTTTTTCATGTAATATAGTGGAAGTCTCATTTCTATATCATCTATTAGACCTATAAGGTATGCTGCAGTCTTAACAGGGATAGGATTGGTTTCTATGAATAATATTTTGAATAATTTCCAATATTTGTCATGGATTTTTCTTGCTTCTTCAAAATTACCTTCCAATGCCAGCCTACACATCTCAGCAATATCTTTTGGAACCAGATTATTTGCCACAGATATAACACCTTTTGCTCCTACAGACATCATTGGAAGTGTAAGTGCATCGTCTCCTGAAAGTATAACCACATCTGGATTTGTTAAGGCTATAGTTTCTGATACCCTTGCCACATTTCCAGTTGCTTCTTTAAGACCTATTACATTTGGAAAATCTGCGTAAAGTCTCGCAAAAGTTTCAGGAAGCATATCTGTTCCTGTTCTTGATGGGATGTTATATAAAATCAATGGGATGTTAGTTTCCTCACAAATTGCCTTAAAATGCTGATAGATTCCTTCCTGTGTAGGCTTGTTGTAATAAGGCACTATCTGAAGCGAACCATCTACACCTGCTTTTTCTGCAGATTTAGTTAATGCTATTGCTTCATGAGTTGCATTTGCGCCTGTTCCTGCAATAATTGGAATTCTTTTATCTGCGTATTCAACAGCAAGATTTATCAGTTCTTCATGTTCAGGAAAAGTTAACGTAGCTGATTCTCCTGTGGTTCCTGCTACAACAATTGCATCTGTTCCATTTTCCACATGGAAATCTATTAGATTTTTCAAAGATTTTCTGTCTATGGAGCCATTTTTAAATGGTGTTATAAGTGCCACTATTGAGCCTTTAAACATAATTACCTCCAACTTGAGAAATTTATATTTAATAATAGTTTATAATATATTTGCCAATTTATCTTAACTCAAAAAATCTGGAGGGATTATGTTTTTAGACAGGTTAATCGGTGCTTTTTCCAATGATATCGGTATTGACCTTGGAACTGCAAATACTCTTGTTTTTGTAAAAGGAAAAGGAATTGTTTTATCAGAACCATCAATAGTTTCACAGGATACAAGAACCGGAAATGTTATAGCTGTTGGTATAGAATCAAAACAGATGATAGGGAAAACCCCAAAAGAAATAGAAGTAATTAGACCTTTAAAGGATGGTGTTATAGCAGATTTTGATGTAACACAGGAGATGCTTAAATACTTTATAAGAAAAGTTCATTCTAATATGGCTTTATCTAAAATACTTAGACCAAGGCCGAGGGTTATTATAGGAGTTCCTTCAGGTATAACTACCGTTGAAAAAAGGGCTGTTATTGATGCTGCAAAACAATCAGGAGCACGGGAAGTATTTTTAATTGCTGAGCCTATGGCAGCAGCTTTAGGTGCCGGCCTTCCTATACAGGAACCCGGCGGAAATATGATTGTTGATATTGGTGGTGGAACATCTGAGATAGCTGTAATATCCCTTTCAGGACTTGTTTTATCTGAAAGTATAAAAATTGCCGGCGATGAAATGAATGAAGCTATAATCCAATTTATGAAAAGAAAACACAATCTCTTGATAGGTGAACAATCTGCAGAAAGAATTAAAATAGAGCTTGGTTCTGCATATCCTACAGACAGGGACAACAAAACAATGGTTGTTCCCGGTAGAGACCTCAGGGGACTTCCAAGCAGCGTAGAGATAAAAGGTGAAGAAGTTAGACAGGCACTTGAAAATGTTGTCCAGAGTATAGTTAACGCTGTCAGACTTGCCCTTGAAAAAACTCCACCTGAATTGTCTGCGGACATTGTAGAAAGGGGAATAGTCCTTGCCGGTGGCGGTTCTCTATTACATGGTCTCGATATAAGACTTAGAGAAGAAACAGACCTGCCTGTTTATTACTGCGATGATCCTCTTACAGCAGTTGCCCGTGGTATAGGAATAGCTCTAGATGATATTGACCTGATTAAAAGAATTTCATTCCAGTAATGAAAAAAAAGCTTATTATTATTGGTTTGATTTTGTTACTTGTCGTTGGAGGGGGACTTTTAGTCGTAAGAACAGATTTCGTCAAGGGATTAGCCCTTGATATTTCATATCCCTTTATGTATGCCTTTGATAAAGTATCAGGTTTTTTTGATTATATATCTCAGATGATAGCCTCAAAAACAGAACTTATTCAGGAAAATAATAATCTTCAACAAAAACTGGAACTTTTAAAAGCACAGATAATTTACCTCAAAAGACTGGAAGATGAAAATGCAGAGCTAAAAAAACAACTTAACATTGTTAACAGATACCCTAATTTCAGGCTTATAACAGGAAGAATTATAGGATATTCACCTGATAATTGGAGTGAGTATGTAGTTATCAATCTTGGGAAAAAAGATGGGATAAAAGAAGGAGATATTGTTGTTTCAAATGGATATCTGTTTGGACAGGTATATCAGGTAGGTAAGTTTTCATCATCGGTTATTCTAATTTCTGATAAAAATTTTAGAATTTCTGCCAGATGTAGAAAGACCAGAGAATTTGTTTTGTTTCAGGGAAAAAATGAAAAGGAAGGTCAGCTGATTTTTGTTAAACCTGAACAGGATATTAGGATAGGAGATATCGTAGAAACTTCAGGGATAGAAAATAAAATACCTGAAGGAATTCCAATCGGAGAAATATCTTCTGTTTCCTATGAAGAAGGAAATTTTTATAAAAATGTAAGCGTATCCCTTAAAATTAATCCATTTAAAACCGAATACGTAGTGGTATTTATTCCGATAACTGAAAATGAGGATAAAAAGTGAAATTTTATATACTGGGAGTTATTTTACTTTTACTTCAGTCCTCGGTTTTCATTAAAATTTTTTCATATAACGGAATAATTCCTGATTTTTTAACAATTTTTGTAATCATTTATGCCTTAAAGAATAACCTAAAAGACTCTTTAAAACTTGCTGTATTTTTAGGTATTTTACAGGATTTACTTTCCCCTATAGGTTTAGTTTTTAATACAATAACAAAATCTTTGATTGTTATTGTTACTTTAACCTTTAAGGATAAATTTTATTATTCATCCCTTTTGATAAAAGGATTTTTGATTTTATTGGTTACCGCAGTTGATGTTGGAATTAAAAGTGCATTGATTTTTTTTAAAACAGGAGTTTTTGAGTTGTCATACCAGCATCTTATATATTTTTTACTAAATCTTTCAGTATTTTATGCGGTTAGTTTTTTAGATGAAAATAGATAGAGTAAAAATTCTAATAGCTTTCTTTTTAATAGGATTTTCTATACTTGCAGGGAGATTAGTATATCTGCAAATCATAAAAGGCAGTTATTATAGAGAAATTTCAGAAAAAAACCATATCAGAATATTAATCCAGAATGCCCCCAGAGGCAAAATATACGACAGAAACGGAATACTCCTTGCTTATGATGTTCCCACCTATCAGATATATACTTTTCCATATATGGTAAAGAAAAAGGAAAAATTAAATCATTTAATAAAGTCCTTAAATGAAATACTCGGCATTCAATTAGATAAAAAAACTATTGAAAAGATTAAAAAAGGATATGCAAACAAAGTTGTAATTGCCAAAAATCTATCTCAAGAACAGGTTCAAAAATTTTTTAACAACTGGATGGATTTTGAAGGACTTTTTTTGGAAGTTCAACCGCGAAGAGTTTACACCGAGTATGCTAAATACATGCCCCATCTCCTTGGATATGTAGGCTATCCCTCAAAAAATGAACTTCAAAATATAGAAGATATAACCCCTGATACTTTAATAGGAAAAAGTGGTGTTGAAAAAATCTTTGATAAATATTTGAGGGGTGAATATGGAGCAAAAGCAGTTATGGTTGATGCCAGAGGAAGAATCAAAAAAGTCCTATGGGAAAAACAGCCTAAACGTGGAAATGATATATATCTGACTGTGGATGCAAGAATTCAGAAAATAGCTTATGAAGCTTTTAAAAATTCAGGTCAAAAATCAGGTGCTGTTGTTATTGTGAATCCATATACTTATGAAATACTGGCATTGCTTAGTTATCCAATTTATGACATACAAAAATTTTCTGATGGCCTAACAGCTAAAGAGTGGAAAGCACTGATAAAAAATGAATATAAACCTTTGTTTAATAAAGCCCTTTATGGTTTATACCCGCCGGGCTCAATATTCAAGATAACTGTTTCCCTTGCAGCACTTCAGGAAGGAGTTATTTATCCCTATCAAAAAATATTTAGCGGCGCCAGATTCAAGATAGGCAAATGGATTTATAGAAACTGGAACCCGGCAGGTTGTGGAAAAATAAATGTTATAAGGGCTCTTGAGATGTCCTGTGATACATTTTTCTATCAAGTGGGAATAAAACTGGGAGCTGAAAAAATTAGCTATTATGCCAGATTATTTGGTATAGGTGAAAAGCTAAATCCTCAACTGGAAAAAAGAACAGCCAGAGTTCCTGACCCTCAATGGAAACTCTCTCACATAGGTGAACCATGGTATCTCGGGGACACTGTAAACTACAGTATTGGTCAGGGATTTTTAGCTATTACTCCCTTTGACAGTTCAAAAATACTCGTTCCAGTGGTAAACGGAGGAAAAATTCTTAAGCCGAAACTATTAAAGGCTTACTTTGACACAAAGGAAAGAAAATTCATTGAAACAAAGCCACAACTAATAAGGAAGTTAGATATAAAAAAATTTTATTACAACATTGTAAAATTAGGATTGTATAAAGTTGTTTACGGGAAAAGAGGAACAGCAAAAATTCTAAAAGATGCACCTGTAAAAAATGCAGGAAAAACAGGAACGGCACAGGTATTCAGGCATAAAAAACTTAAACAGGAAATTGAAAAATGGAAACTCCAGAACCACGCATGGTTCGTGGACTTTGCCCCTTATTACAAACCTAAATTTGTGATATCAGTTTTTGTTGAACACGGAATAGGCGGAAGTAAAACAGCAGCCCCTATAACAAAAGATATTATAGAAAGACTTTATCAGGAAGGATTATTTAATGAAATCCAGAAATAGTTTTTTTGAAAATTATGATTGGGTGATACTTACCGCTGTATTTTTTTTGATAGGCTGGAGTGTTTTAAATATATACAGTGCAACAATACATGAATATAGCAATTTATATATAAAACAGGGAATTTATGCCATTACAGGTATTTTTATTATTCTTCTTATGCCTTTCATCAACTATAAAAAACTGGTCTTTTACTCCCCAGTAATTTATGTGATAGCTGTTACCATGTTAATTGCCGTTATCTTTGTTGGAACAACAATACTTGGTGCAAAAAGATGGATAAGTCTGGGATTTTTTACCGTTCAACCTTCTGAGCTGATGAAATTTGTAATTATATTGACGACTGCATTTATTTTAGGAAACAGGGAAAAGGTTGATACAAAAACATTAATATTGGTTGGAATAACAACTTTAATTCCTGTGGTGCTTACTTTAAAACAACCTGACCTTGGGACAGCAATAACAATACTTATACCTGTAGTTTTTATGTTATTTGTTGCAGGTATATCCAAAAAAATAATAGCAGGAACATTTATAGGGCTAATTATTGCATCTCCGTTTATATGGGAACATCTAAAGGATTACCAGAAAAAAAGAATACTTGCCTTTTTAAACCCTGAGGCAGACCCTTTTAGAAGTGCATATCATATTCTTCAGTCTAAAATTGCAATAGGTTCGGGGGAATTAACAGGAAAAGGCTTTTTACACGGCACCCAGTCAAAATTATTTTTTCTCCCAGAACAGCATACAGATTTTATATTTGCAACCATAGGAGAGGAATGGGGTTTTGTTATATCTTTTACTATACTTCTTGTTTATTTGATAATAGGACTGCGGCTTATATACTGGGGAAATAAGATTAAAGACTTAGAAGGTAAATTAATTTGCTATGGTGCTGCTGGATTAATTACCACTCAGGCATTTATTAATATAGCAATGACAGTTGGCCTTGCCCCTGTTGTTGGGATAACACTGCCTTTTATGAGCTACGGCGGAACATCAATGTTAACCTTTTCTCTGATAATCGGTGCTACTTTAAGCGTAATAAGGGCGCACAAAACCCAGAAACTACACTTTAGATAATTTATCTGGAATTATTCCAATAGAATTATTCTTTTAGAATAATTTTGTAAAACACTGTTAAAATAATTTATCTTAAGAAAATGTTTAATTTATAGTTTGATTTGAAAATTAGATAAACGAGTTGCAGAGAAAATTTAAAAGGGGAAAAACTTCCCCTTTTAAGCGTCTAATGGATATACAGAAACAACTTTTTTACCTTTTGATCTTTCAAATTTAACAACTCCATCAATAAGGGCAAACAGTGTATAGTCTTTTCCAAGACCTACATTTTTACCTGGATATATTTTTGTTCCTCTTTGTCTTACAAGGATATTTCCTGCTTTTACAACCTGACCATCATATCTTTTGACACCAAGTCTTTTACTAAAACTATCTCTACCGTTCTTAGCTGAACCACCACTTTTCTTTGAAGCCATATTAAAATCCTCCTTTAAGCCTTAATGTCTTTAATTTTGATTAAAGTATATGGCTGTCTGTGGCCATTTAATTTTTTGTAATTTTTCTTTCTTTTAAAATGGAATACAAGCACTTTTTTGTGTTTTCCGTGCTCTACAACTTCTGCTTCAACTTTTCCTTCTGTTTTTATATTTCCTTCATCATCTCTTATAAGAGCAGCATCAAGTTCAACTGTTTCCCCTGGATTTGCACATAATTTCTCAACTTTTACAAGCATTCCCGGTTCTACTTTATACTGCTTTCCACCTGTTTTTATAACTGCATACATTCTGCGAATACCTCCTTGGTCTCCTATTTAAAGCAAAAAAATATTTTATTACAAAAGTTTTTTATTATCAAGAAGATAATAGTTATGGATAATGTTTTTTAAATCTTTTGTTAATCAAATCAATAATCTCTCTGGAGAATACAGATTTCTTAGATGATACTAAATACGAGATTAAAGATGCAATGGCAGCATAATGAATCACATCTGCACCGAAAAGTTCAGCAGCCAGTATTGTAGAAGCTATTGGGGTATTTGTTGAACCTGATAAAACTGCAACAAAACCAATTGCAGCAAAAAGGGCTGCGTTATCTCCAATTAAATGTCCAAAGAAATTTCCGGAAGTAGCCCCTACAAACAATATAGGTGTTACAAAACCACCACTTCCTCCAAAACCAAGTGTTAAAGCAGTAAAGAGTATTTTTAAAACAGGCTCAAAAATAGAAGCATGATACTCTGGATTTAAACTCAAAGCGATAATATCTACACCAAGCCCCAAATACTCAGAACCAAAAATAGTAGCCAATACAACAATTATTGTTCCACCAAACATACCTTTAAAAAATGGATTTATAATAATTACACGGGCAAATTTTGTGGCATATTCCATAGCTATTATTACAAAATAGGAAATTAAACCAAAGAATATACCGGCAAGTATTACTTTACCAAGCTGTGCTAATTGCCATAAATCCGGAACAAACTCTATTTCTATTGGTTTATAAATATATGGGACATTAAGCAATTTCATTACCCAAAATGCAACAAAACCAGAGATAAATGCAGGAACACAAACACGGCATAAAATTCTACCTGCAAAAAAAGCTTCTATAGCAAATATTGCCCCGGCAATAGGGGCACCAAATACAACAGCAAAACCGGCACTGACTCCTGTTATTATTGTTAAAATCCGATCAGCATAGGAAAATTTAAGTATTCTTGAAAAAACAAGAGAAATATATCCTCCGATTTGAGCAGATGGAGCTTCTTTTCCTGCTGAACCACCAAAAACAATTGTTAAAATAGTGGCAACCTGTTTTACTGTAAAAGTAAATATATTAAGTCTTTTGTTATCTTCCACAGCATCCCGTATAATATCTTCTGTTCCATCTCCTTCTGCTTCAGGAAGTGTTTTATAGACTATAAAAGCACTTATTCCCATAGCAAATGGTAAGAAAAAATAAAATGGCACATGGAAAGGATAATTCCTTACAAAAACAGAGAATTTTTCAAGCATCATAAGAAAAAGACTGACACCGAAACCAACAACAAGCCCTTTAAAGATAGAAATAAAACTCCATTTGAAAATATCGTAAAAAACTATTTTATACTCTTTGAGACTTTCCATTTCTTTACGCATAGTTGTTAGTTTAGCAAAGATTTTATCCCTTTACATCTTCCTAAAAATCAAGGATTGATAGAAATCAATTACAGCACTTTTTAGTATCACTATACTATATGTAGTGGTATTAAAAATTTAATACTATATTTAGGAGGGTGTCATGAATATGAATACACACCTGATAGACAGCTACCTGAAAAAATTAGACTGGAGAGTTTATGAAAATAGCAACACAACATATTCTCTGCAAGGATTAAACTTTTATATTTCTTCGGAAATAACAAAAGATTACTGGCTTAATAATGTTTATCCTAAAGAAGTGGCATCAGCCCATAAAAACGGAGATTTTCATATACACGACCTTCAAAATCTAAGTGTTTACTGCGTTGGTTGGGATTTATATGACCTGCTTATAACAGGTTTTAAAGGTGCTTATGGAAAAATAGAAAGTAACCCTCCAAAACATTTTACCTCTGCACTAGGACAGATAGTTAACTTTCTTTATACTTTGCAGGGGGAAGCTGCCGGTGCGCAGGCATTTTCAAACTTTGATACATTACTTGCACCATTTGTTAGATATGATAGGCTTTCTTACAAAGAAGTAAAACAGGCTATTCAGGAGTTTGTCTTTAATCTTAATGTTCCAACAAGGGTTGGATTTCAGACACCATTCACTAATCTAACCTTTGACCTGAAAGCAGAAAACTCCCCTTATGCAGACCAATATGTCGTAATAGGTGGAGAAATAAAAAAAGAAAAATACAAAGAATTCCAGAAAGAAATGGATATGATAAACCAAGCCTTTTTTGAGGTAATGTCAGAAGGGGATGCTTCCGGTAGAGTATTTACATTCCCTATCCCTACATACAATATAACAAAGGATTTTGATTGGGATAATCCGGTTCTGGAAAAGCTATGGGAGATTACAGGCAAATACGGTATTCCCTATTTTGCAAACTTCATAAACTCAGATCTAGACCCAAATGATGCCCGTAGTATGTGCTGCAGGCTTAGACTGGATATCAGGGAATTAAGGAAAAGAGGAGGAGGTCTGTTTGGTGCAAACCCATTAACAGGTTCTATAGGAGTTGTGACTATAAATCTGCCAAGAATTGGTTATTTATCTAAAAATAAAGAAGAATTCTTTGACAGACTTAATAATCTGCTGGAATTAGCGAAAAAAAGTCTAGAAATCAAAAGAAACTTCCTTGAAGAACTAACAGACAAAGGCCTCTATCCTTACTCAAAATTTTATCTAAGAAGCATAAAATCCCAAACAGGAAAATACTGGCAGAACCATTTTTCAACAATAGGAATAATAGGTATGAATGAAGCATGTATTAATCTGTTTGGAAAAAGTATAGCTTCACCGGAAGGAAAAGAATTTGCAGAAAAGATTCTGGAGTTTATAAATCAAAAGCTTATAAAATTCCAGATGGAAACGGGAAACAATTACAATCTGGAAGCAACTCCGGCAGAAGGAGCATCTTACAGACTGGCGAAGATAGATAAAGAGTCATTCTCTGATATTGTTGTAGCAAATGAGAAAGAATACAAAGAATACGGCGCTGCCCCGTATTATACCAACTCTACACATCTGCCTGTTTACTATAGCGACGACCCTGTGTTTGTTTTAGACCATCAGGATAGTCTGCAAACAAAATATACAGGTGGAACGGTAATACATTTCTTCTTAGGAGAAAAAATTTCAGATACAGAATCGGTTAAAAATTTTGTTAAATTCGTATGCGAGAATTATCATCTACCTTACTTTACTATTACACCTACATTCAGCGTATGTCCGGTTCATGGATATATCTCAGGAAAACATGAAAACTGTCCGGAGTGTGGAGAAGAAACAGAAATATACTCCCGTATAGTCGGATATTTTAGGCCTGTTAAACAGTGGAATGATGGGAAAAAAGAAGAATTTAAAAATAGAAAAGGATATAAAATCCCCCTCTCCCCATTCCTCCCTCCCCGGGAGGCCTTTTTATAAAAAATATAGAACTGGAGAAAGAAATGAAAATAGCCGGAATTCAAAAATTCTCTTTGATAGATTTTCCAGGAAAACTATCTGCTGTTTTATTTGTTCAGGGTTGTAATTTCAGATGTGGTTACTGCCATAACAGAGAACTGGTTCTACCTGAATATTTTTCTTTCACGATACCGGATGAAGAAGTTTTCCAGTTTCTCAAAAACAGAATAGGAAAACTACAAGGTGTTGTGATTACAGGAGGAGAGCCTACCATTTTTGCAGACCTTATTCCCTTTATAAAGAAAATAAAATCTCTGGGATTTAGTGTCAAGCTTGATACTAACGGTTCAAATCCTGAAATTCTAAAAGAAATAATAGAAAATAACCTTGTGGATTACATAGCAATGGATATAAAAGCCCCTATCAGTAAATACAAAGAAATTACCGGTGTAGAGACCGACACCGAAAAAATTTTAAAATCTGTGGAACTAATAAAAAATTCCAAGCTAGATTATGAGTTTAGAACAACGCTTATAAAAAGTTTTCACTCCTTAAAGGAAATCTTACAGATATGCCAGATGATAAAAAACAGCAAAAAATATGTTTTGCAAAATTTTAATCCTTCAGATTCACTGGTATCGCAAGAGTTCAAAGAAAAAACAGGATTTTCTCAAAAAGAGATTGAAAACTTAAAAAATCAGCTTAAAAAATTCTGTCCTAATGTTGCTATAAGGAATTAATTGTGGCAAGTTTATATGCCAGTTTAACGGCTTCCACAAAAGATGATGGGTCTGCAATATTTTTACCTGCAATATCAAAACCTGTTCCGTGGTCTGGGGATGTCCTGATAAAAGGAAGCCCCAGGGTAATATTAATTGCTTTTTTGAAACATAAAAGCTTTAGAGGAATTAATCCCTGATCATGATACATGGCAAAATATGCATCAAATTCATCTCTACGGTTAAAGGCTGTATCTGCTGATAAAGCTCCCACTACATTAAAACCTTCTTTTTTCAGGGTATCTATCGCAGGCTGGATAATTTCTATTTCTTCTGTTCCTATATTTCCTCCATCTCCTGCATGGGGATTGAGTCCCAGAACAGCTATTTTAGGGGAGTTTATTCTAAATTTATTTTTAAGTTCTTTATCCAGTAGTTTTATCTTTGAGATTAGGTTTTCTTTTTTAATAGTTTTAGGAACATCTTTCAGGGGGATATGGGTTGTTGCCAGTGCAACCTTCAACTCATCACACATAAGCATCATAATGTAATTTTTTACACCTGAAACATGGGCAAGATAATCTGTATGCCCTGCGAATCTAAAGCCTGCTTCCATAACATACTGTTTTGATATGGGAAGTGTTACAAGGGCATCAGCTTTTTTTCTAAGTATATCTTTTACTGCATTTTCCAAAAATAAAACAGCTGCTTTACCGGATTTTATATTGGGTTTTCCTATCTGGAAATCTTTATCATAAATATTTATCAGGAAAAATCCTTTTCGATTGGCTTCTTCAGGAGATGATATTAAGGTGTATTCAAAATTTTGGCCTGTTATCTCTTTAGCTTTTTCAATGGCTTTTTGGCTTCCATAAATAACATAAGAGGCTTCAGGTAAATTTTGGCCTCCTTTTACTAAAATTTCAGGTGAAATACCGGCAGGGTCACCAAGGGAGATAGCTATCTTTACCATACAATTACTTTATTTGCCTTCTCAATAATATCTATTATTTCTGTGTATTCAAGGAGTTTATCTTCAGGAATTCTTATATTTCTGGCAAGGGCATCCTCTTTGCAAGCAGCCCAGTTATCTATATAAGGCACCCTTAGAACGGCATCCTGTATAAGAATAATCATATCATCTTCTTCAAGCATATCAGCTTCCGGAAAATCAGCAGGTCTTTTTATTATCCACAGATTATTCACCATGTTATCACCACCTCAGCTTCTTTGACTATTTCACAGATATCATCTTTTGGCTTTATCTGCACTTCAACCGGCCATTCTTTTGGTTTTATTCCCCTTTCCCTTATTGCCTCTTCCTCTGCTATCACATTGGCTTCCATCATGCCAAGGGCTTCCATAGATTTGTCAATAGGTTCTATCCCTATCATCTGTGGTTTCCAATCTGTAAGGGTGTAAACGCCATCTTTAAGGAATATTACCGATAGGGAATGTTCCATTGATAATCCGACTGATTGTCTGAGAGCTTCAAAGGCTTTCCAGCTGAAAGGATTTGATTTTATTATTACAACTACTTTTTTCTTTGCCATTTTTTCACCATTAGGAGAGCATTATAACTTTGTCTGCTTCCGTGATTAGTTTAGAAAGACCATACATACTGCTACTTTCTGCCCATTCTTCCGGTTTAATTTTCCTCTGTTCTGCATTATGGGCACAATAATAGACCTGTGCCCCTTTATCTACCAATTCTTTTATCTCAGGGCGAACTATTGAGTAAATACCATTACCCATAAAAAATATTCTTGTTTTATGGTTTCTTTCTAAAGATGCTGCCGCAAGCTTAACAGCGGTATTAAAATCATGTGAATATGGATTACTCGCCATTATGATTAACAGATTCATTTTACCTTCCTTACAATAACTTCCCAGAGATTATCACCTATCTGGTTTATCTCAAGAACTTCCTGACCTTCTTCTCTCATACTTTTAGGCACATTTTCTACAGAAGGTTTATAATCAAGGATTACCCTGAGAACCTGTCCAGGCTCCATCTGTTCCATTATTAACTTGCTTTTCACAAAAGTAAATGGGCAAACCTCACCTTTTAAATCCAGTTCTCTATCAACCTTTATCTCAGACATCTTTCCTCCTTAAAAATGGATATCACAGGCCTGGTCATATTCAATAAGTTCTTTAATTGTCGGGTTTTCTCCGCAGAGAGGACATTTTTTGTCCTTTCTTAATTTAACAATATTAAACTCAGTTGTCAGGGCATCAAAAACAAGTAGTTTTCCAACAAGTGGTTCTCCTATTTCCAGTATAAGCTTAAGTGCTTCATTTGCTTGAAGTGTTCCCATTATTCCACCTACTACACCTAAAAGACCTGCTTCCTGACATGATGGAACAAGTCCCGGAGGTGGAGGTTCAGGGAAAAGACATCTATAGCATGGTGAATTTTCTTTATCTCTATAATCAAATGTTGTTAGCTGTCCCTCAAATCTCAGTATAGCTGCTGATACAAGCGGTTTTCCAAGAAAATAACATGCATCATTTACAAGAAATCTTGTTGGGAAGTTATCTGAGCCATCCAGGACAACATCATAATCCTTGATAATATCCAGGACATTGCCTTTATGAATTTTTTCATTGTATGCGATTACCTTAACATCCGGATTTAAGGCTTCAAGGGTCATTTTTGCCGATTCTACTTTTGGTTTACCTACCCTTTCTGTGTTGTGGAGTATTTGCCTTTGGAGATTTGAAAAATCAACAACATCAAAATCAACTATTCCTATTGTTCCAACCCCTGCTGCCGCCAGGTAATATAAAGCCGGTGAACCTAATCCACCTGCTCCAACAACAAGGACTTTTGATTGGAGGAGTTTTTGCTGACCTTTTCCTCCAACCTCTGGGAGTATTATATGCCTGCTATATCTTTTTATTTGCTCTTCAGTAAATTGGAAAGACATTTAACCACCTCACAAAAGGAATATATGTAGAAATATATAAGGCTATATGATATATCAACTTATTTAAAAATTCAATGAATCTTAAACCCCGCAAAACCTTAAAAAAACTGCGTTTTTTCATAGTATCTATTAACCATAAAAAGTTTATAATAGTTTTATTGATAAAAATTTCAACGAGGTAAGAGGATAAATGGAAAATATTGACTGGCTGTGTATTAACACAATCAGAGTTCTATCATTAGACCAGATTCAGACAGCAAAATCAGGACACCCGGGAATGCCCCTTGGTGCATCACCTATGGCTTATGTTCTGTGGGATAAGTTTTTGAAACATAACCCCCAAAACCCAAACTGGTTTAACAGAGACAGATTTATTTTATCTGCCGGACATGCATCTGCAATGCTTTATTCATTACTTCATCTTTATGGATATGATTTGCCTCTGGAAGAACTTAAAAGGTTTAGACAATGGGGAAGCAAAACCCCTGGACACCCTGAATATGGACATACTCCCGGTGTTGAAGCCACAACAGGTCCCCTTGGACAGGGATTTGGAATGGGTGTAGGAATGGCAATTGCAGAATGTTTCCTTGCAAACTACTTTAACAGGGAAGGGTTTAATATAGTTGACCACTACACCTATGCTATTGTCTCTGATGGAGATTTAATGGAGGGCATATCCTCGGAAGCAGCTGCACTGGCAGGAAGATTGAAACTCGGGAAGCTTATATACCTGTATGATGACAACCATATTACTATAGATGGTCCAACAGATATTACATGGAATGAAGATATAGAGCTTAGATTTAAAGCTCATGGCTGGCATGTGATTACTGTTCCAAACGGAGAAGATTTAGATGCAATTTACGGTGCAATAAAAGCAGCTCAAGATGAAAAAGAAAGACCTTCTTTAATCAGGGTAAAAACCCATATAGGCTGGCACTCGCCTAAACAGGACAATCCTGCTGTTCACGGAGCACCTTTATCTGAAGAGGAGGCAAGAGCCACTAAAAAGGCTTTAGGATTTCCTGAAGATAAAATGTTCTACATCCCACAAGAGGCTCTAAATCACTTTAGAAAAGCAATAGACAGAGGAAGAGAACTAGAAGAACAATGGAATAAAATGTTTGAAGAGTATAAAAAAGCTTATCCTGAACTGGCAGTTGAGTTTGAAAGATTCATAAAAGGAGAACTACCTGAAGGCTGGGATGAAGGACTGCCGGTTTATACAGATACATCAAAAAAAATAGCTACAAGGTCTGCTTCAGGAGAAACATTAAATGCACTTGCAGACAAAATTCCTAATATAATAGGTGGCTCTGCAGACCTTGCTTCATCTAATAAAGTTGTTTTGAAAGGTAAAGGCGAATTTTATTGTGATTCTCCTTCAGGAAGAAATATTCATTTTGGAATCAGAGAACACGCAATGGGAGCCGCTGTTAACGGAATGGCTCTCCATGGTGGACTAATTCCTTTTGGTGCAACATTTTTTGTTTTCTCTGATTATATGAGAGCATCTGTAAGACTTGCTGCATTAATGGGTGTTCATTCTATATTTGTCTATACCCATGACAGTATCGGTGTTGGTGAAGATGGTCCAACACACCAGCCTATAGAACATCTTATGAGTTTTAGGGTAATGCCAGATCTCACAGTTATAAGACCTGCTGATGCTAATGAAACTGTTGAAGCATGGAAAATTGCCATAAAAGAGAAAAAACCGGTTGCCCTTGTTCTTACAAGGCAAAATGTTCCGGTTTTAGACCCTCAAAAATATGACATAAAAAATGGTGTTCAAAAAGGAGCATATATATTAGAAGATGATGACAATCCTGATATCATCCTAATTGGAACAGGTTCGGAAGTTCATGTATGTCTTGGAGCTGCTGAGATACTAAGAAATGAAGGTAAAAAGATTAGGGTTGTTTCAATGCCTTCATGGGAGTTATTCTTTAAACAACCTGAGGAATACAGAAAATCTATTCTTCCTCCAGAAATCCCAAAACTTGCAGTTGAGGCTGGCTCATCACTTGGGTGGAAAGAAATTGTCGGAGAAAATGGTGCAGTGGTAGGTATGGAAAGTTTCGGTGCATCAGCTCCGGGTAATGTTCTTATGGAAAAATTTGGATTTACTCCTGAAAATGTTGCAAATAAAGCAAAAGAACTGCTGGGAGATTAATCTCTCCCGGCTTTTTAATAATCAATAATTAATGAAGTAAGAAAAGTTGTATCTGTTTTTTCTATGTCATCAGAAGGGGGATTGTTTTGATAAGCAATTCTATAACCAACCCCAAGGGAAAAATGGGAATTGATCTTAACCTGAATTCCAGTATCAGAATTTATAAAGTATGTTTCGGTATCCTCTAAATTAACTCTGTATTTAAATTCCTCAATAAATTTTAAGTTATCCAAAATCTGCCAGTTATAATCAAGCTCAATTGTTCCGGTAGTATAATCATCGCTACCGCCTGTTTTAAAATCCTCAAATGTCCAACCTAAAGCAGCAAGCCCTTTTAAATAATGCTTTTTAGTTTTAATAATGTCATAACCAAAACCTGCCGACCATGTTGTCTGGTAGTCATAACCGGAAAACTTGTCCCTTAAATAGTCACCTTGCAGAAAGATAAATAATCTATCACTTAAAAGCTTCTCCCATCTACCGAGAAGATAAAGTTTATTTGTATTTTCTTTATCATCTGTCTTTCCATATAAAAACTCACCTTTACCAAAAAGACGGTTAAGTTCCAGTTTTTTCTTAGCTTCAATTTTTGTGGCGAAGGTTTCTGTGTCCGAATTTCCGGATGTTTTTACATAAGAAAGTTCACCATGCATCTCAAAATCCTTTTGTTGTTCCGCTGCAAATACAACCGTTGACAAACAAAGACTGCTTAATAAAATCTTCTTAAACATTCTTACCTCCGTATATTTTTCCCTCCCTGAGAGATATCTCCCTATCCTATAAAAAATGAAAAAAAGTTTCAACACAGGTATAATAATTGCAAAATATTTGCATTAGCAATAAGGAGGGTCAGAATGAAAAAAGTTTTAATCTCAGCGTTGCTTTCATTTCCGGCTTTTGCCTATCAGCTGGAAAATATAAAAGTTGAATCCGGTTATGGGACAGAATCAGGAATTTCCCAGATAACCTCTCCTGTGGATGTGATAACAGAAGAAGAAATAAACGAAAAACATCCATTTGATTTTAAGAATACCATTTTTAATAAAAATGGTTTTGCTTTTAGCTCAAACGGTGGATTTGGTCAGATAACTTCTATATATCTATGGGGAACTAACCCTAAAAGGACTGTTTTATATATCGATGGTATTAGGGCAAATGATTTTACAACCCCAAACCAATCAGCCGCTTATGAACTTCTTATGATGGACGATATCCAGAGAGTAGAAATAGTGAAAGGTGTCCAGTCTGGTGTATGGGGTACTGATGCTGTAGGTGGAGTGATTAATATTGTTACTCAAAAACCTGAAAAGGGTTTTCATTTGAAAACCTCAGGACTTATCGGAGATTACAACACAAAGAAAGCAGGTATAACTCTTTCTTATGCCAATGAAAAAATAGATATGATTCTTGGATATCACTGGTTTAGAACTTCCGGATTTTCTGCTGCAGAGCCTTTTAACAAAAGATGGGATGAGGCAGGATACGAAAGAGACCCATACAGAAATGAAACTATTAACTTTAAAATGGGCTGGAATATTACGCCAAAGGACAGGGTTGAAGCTGTGGTGAAAAATATAGATGCGGTTATACATTATGATGCTGCAGCTGCCGTTGATGCAAAGAATTATGATGATCCTTTCGGTTTAGGTTATCCAAGTGAATATTTTAACCATTACAGCCAGAAATTTTATAAACTACAGTATGATAAAAAATTGAAAAATAATCATCTTACCTTTTTATTTGCAAAATCTAAGTTCAACAGAACCCAATACGGCGGATATGAGGGAGAGTATAGGGAATATACAGCAAAGAATAAATTTAACTACTCCTTTGGATTTGTAAAATTTGGATTTTCCAGACAGGATTTTATCCAAAGTAAAGATGGATATTCTGCACCAAAACTTTCCAGATACCACAACAATGGGATTTATCTAACAAACCTTTCAAAAATTAATAGATTTTACCTTTCCCAGTCTATTAGACACGACAGCTATTCTGCCTTCAAAGACAAAACCACATGGAAATTAGGAGCAAAATATCTTTTTGATAAAGATTTATATATATCCGCAAACTGGGGAACAGGGTATAACGTGCCTACAATAGATCAGCTTTTCAATCCTTATTGGGGAAATGAAAATCTAAAGCCAGAAAATTCTATCCAATGGGATATTGGGGCAGGATATAAAGGATTTAGCATAAGCTACTTTAAATACTCTATACGAGATATGATTGATTATGATTTTGCCACAAGTAAATATCAAAATATTCCCGGTAAAACAAAAATAAAAGGAATTGATGCTTCATACTCTAGATACATTAATCTTTTAAATACATTTTTAAGACTAAACTATACCTATTTAGACTCTAAAGACCCAAAAACAGGAAAAAGGCTTGCAGGAAGACCATTACACCAGCTTGGTTTTGACGTTATCTGGTATCCAGCCGAAGCGATAAATATAGGATTTTCAGGATTATATGTTGATAAAAGAAAAGATTCAGGTAATAGAGAAACCGGCTACTACACAGTTATAAATGCTTTTGCTAACTTTAATATAAACAAATACTTGCTCGCTTATGTAAAGCTGGATAACATAACAGACAAGTTTTACCAGACTGTTGCAGGTTATGCTACACCGGATAGAAGTTTATATGCAGGTATGCAGCTGAAATGGTGATAGATGAGAATAACCCGTTTATATCCGAGGAGATACTTCTGGTATAAGTTTGTTAATTCACTTTTCACAGGCCTTTCAATAGGTTCAATATTCACAATATATGCTCCTCTTAAGCCCTCTATCTACTCGGTAGGGGGCGTTTTACTTGCTATTGGAATGCTTATAATTGCCAAATTTTATGAAAAATTGATGAACCTGAAAATATTCTTTTTTATATCCTTGCTTGTTGAGATCATTATTCTGTTTTTAGTTAGTTATTTTTTGATAAAGCCTTACACATACACAACTGCTTTGCTTGTTTATGCCGGATATCAACTAACTTTTGTATTTGGCTCTTATCTGGTAAGAACTGAAACAATTTTTTTAAAAAAGAAAAAATTTTTATCCTTAGTTGATATCTATAAACAGGCTGGATATCTATCTGGACTGGTAATTTCTTTTATTTTTTATCGTAGTCTGGAATATTTTCTTGGAATTACAACAAATCAGGATAAGGTCTATTATCTGCATTTTATTCTGTTATTTGTTGAAATAGTGATAATTATCCTTTTAATCAGGTCATTTAGGATAAGGAGAGTTTAGGATTTTTTCTTTTCAGCTCTTTTTATTAGATAAGCGAGAATGGCTGTTGCCGTTATTCCAATAAAAACTAACATTGCAATAATTGTCGCAAAATATTCTTCAACTGTCATCTTTACTTCCTCCAAAATATAGAAGAATAGAACCAATTAAAAGAGAGAAAGATATACCTATAAAAGCTGTGCCTACTAAAGATTTTGTCAACTCTCCTTTTACAAAAGGTTGTAAAAGCACAAATACCAAAATAGCAACAGCAATATTAAAAAATGTTTTACCAAGCTCATTGGCAATATTTTTTAAACCTTCCATAAATTAATTATAACCCAATAAATTAGCCTGACAATGAAAATGACAGAAACTAAAGGATTTCTTTGAGGGGGTCTATATGTTTATAGAAGGTATATTTTTCTTGATAGTTTTGGAAGAGGTCTAAAGCGTCTGGAATGAATTTGATAAGGTCTGTTGCCTTCATACTTTCTTTATTTATGTGTCTGGCTGCTATATCCCCTGAAAGTCCATGGAGATAAACACCTGTTTTGGTTCCTTCTTTTGCACCAAGCCTATAAACCATAGTTCCCAGAATACCTGCAAGAACATCTCCTGTGCCTGCTGTTGCCATTCCTTCATTTCCACGGATTGAGTAATAAACTTTGCCTTCTGGGGTTGAGATTACTGTCCGTGAACCTTTAAGAACCACATATGTTTTTGTTTCTGTGGAAAACTCTCTGGCTACATCTTCCATATTGTCCAGTATTTCTTTTGTTGAAATACCTGTTAATCTGGACATCTCTCCAATGTGTGGTGTTAGCACCGTTGGATATCTTCTTTTTTGCAGAAGATTTTTAAATCCGTCTATTTTGACAAAGTTATTTAGCCCATCAGCATCAATAACAACAGGCATTTTTTCTTTTAAAATTCTTTCCACAACCTGTATTGTATATTGATTTACAGACATTCCCATACCAATAGCTATAGATGTAAATTTGCCGTTTTTGATAATCTGTTTAATCTGGTCAGCAGCTTTTCTTCCAAACGTTCCATCTTTGCTATCAACAGGAATACTCATTTCTTCTATCAGGGCTATTTCAAATATAGTATCAAGTTCTTCAGGAACCACTACAGAAACCAGTCCTGAACCGGCTGCAGTTGCAGATTTTGCAGCCATAATAGGTGCACCTGTTTTGCCTTTTGAACCGCCAATTACAAGCAAATGACCATAGGTATACTTGTGGCTGTTTTTCTTTCTTTCAGGTAAAACAAGTTCTGCAGGCTCAAGCAGATATCTATGGATTTCTTTTAAATACTGATGGTCTATGGATATATCAACCACATAAATATCTCCGCAGAACTCACAGGCAGGATACAAAACATGGGCAACTTTTGGATAAGCAAAGGTTATTGTTATATTAGCTTTTGTGTGAACCCCTTCTATTTTTCCTGTATCTGTTGACAGTCCTGATGGTATATCAACTGCTACCACATATTTTGCATAGTTGTTTATAATTTCAATCGCTTTTTCTCTATAGCCTTTTACAGGTGGCTTAAATCCAGTGCCAAAAATGGCATCAACCACTATATCAGCAGTTTTTATTGCGTTTCTTAGCTTACCAAGTTTATCTTTTCCTATCAGAAGAACTGAACCGCCGAAGGTTTCAAATATTTCCAGATTTTTCCTGTTGTCTTCTGATAGCTTTTTAGTAGTATCTGATAGTATAAAAACTTTTACATCTTTACCGGCAAGGAGCAGATAACGGGCTATTACCAGTCCATCTCCACCGTTATTTCCGCTTCCTGCAACAACAACTGCAGAGTTAAAATCCTTTTTTTCAAGGATTATCTGGGCTGCTGTTCTACCGGCATTTTCCATTAAAACAAGGGATGGAATTCCTGTCAGCTTTATTGTATTTTCATCTGCAAAAGCCATTTCGCTGGCTTTTAATAATTTCATCCCTTAATCTGCTCCTTCACAAATTCATAAAGGGCATCTACCGCTTCAACAATATCACCATACATGTCGTAGTCATAGCATATAGACGCAGCACAGCCATCTGACATAGAAAGTTCTTCCAGCTCTATGATTTGCTCTATCCAGTCTGGAAATTTTACAGTGGTTTTCTGTCTTATTAAATCAATTAGATTTCTGATTGAACCCACCTTTTCAACGTCAAGGCCGTAGCTTAATCCGAGTGCTTTTAGTAGTGCCCTTGTGGCATTTTGAAGATGAAAAAAAACAAGCCCATCATCACAAAAATCAATCTCTAATAGTTCATGGGCTTCATTTAATTCATTTTCCCCCGTTTTAAAAAACTCCTCCCTCATAGCTGAAACCTCAAATCTGAAAGATTTTTTAATGTGTTATCAAAAGGATAAAATCCAAGCAGTCTTAAAATCAAGGTATATGTGCCTTCTTCCCCAATAATATTAAATATGTCCTGATGGGAAGCTTTAACATTGTAAAGGTCAGCAACATATTTATAAGGATTTTGTTGTGGAATATTATCAAGTGTCTTACTAAATAGATGATAGAAAAATTCCCCTTCATTTGATTTTATTAAAGCCAGCCAGCCTACAAGCTCATCTTCGGAAATCTGTTTTGTGAAATACTTTGCAAAAAGCTCTTTTAAACGATTGTCATCATTACTTTCCTTTGGAGTTTCAAGGAATTCTTCATATCTTTGTGTGAAGTATAGATAATCTGCTTTAAAGGTGTTATCCTCTCCGTAGTAAATATTTACAGGTTTGTCCAGTGTTTTTTTATTGAGATAGCCTTTTGAAAGATATGGATATCTGAATAGCTTTTTAAGAAAAAGTTTCATACTACCTATAAACTCACCTGTGCTGAAGCCTTCATCCTGTGCCTGCCTGAATAATTCAAACAGATAATATATTATGTCATCCCCGTTATAATATCTAATCAGTAAAACCGGATTAACATTTTCTATTCCAAGAAGCCAGAATATTGATTCTATTTTTTCAAATGTATCTACGTCTTGCCTACGCAGGCTTTCTTCAAAAACATTTTTCTGGGTTTCATAATCCCTTATGGTAACAAGCCTGTTTTCAATTCCTGCCTCTTCATAATAAGAAACAGTTAGCAGATATAAAAATTCATCTTTATCTTCAACCTGCTTTTTAACAAAATGCTTGATTTTTACAAACATTTTTGAAAATTCTGCGGTGTAGAAACTGCCTTTGAATTGCTGTTTTTCTCCTGTAAATATCTCATAAAGGGAAGCAAAAACAGAAACTATTCCAAATAGAATAATATTTTTATCTATTGTAAGTTTTCCTTCTTTTTGGATAACAACCTTTTCAAAGGGAATTATTTCTTCATACAAAACCTTGTCAAACAGATTAAGTATTAGGAAATTAAGCTGGGCAAGTTTAAGTGAAACTCCTTCCCTTACAATTTCATCATCAGGGAAAAGCTCTAAAACAAGCTGGTGTTTTTTGGTAGCATCTAATTCCTCAATTTTTTGCATAAGTTCAGGTAAAAGATTAAAATCAATGATTATTCCGTGTTTTTTTACAAGCGGTGTTCCCTGATAGAAAAATACCAGAGGTGCAGGTGTTGGTTGTAACTCACTAAGTGCATCGGTAAATAGCATAAATATTATTTTCTCCGGAGTGTCTTCTTCAGGATTAAGCTCCAGTCTATCAAATATATCAATGACTGCCTGCCGAATTTCCCATTTATTGAATTTTTTGTGTTTAAATTCCTGATTTACGAACCTGACTACTGATTTTCTTTCTTCAAAAAAGCGGTTGCTGTCTGAGACTAGCTCTTCAACAGAAGGAAACTTTGATGCTTCTTCCTTTATAAAATTTATGGAGTTCTCTACAGCTAAATCTATTTTTTTACGGTCTTTTATGTGCTTCTGTATTATTTCCATCTTTCTCCTACTGGGACATTAAATATTTAAGTCCTATAAATACTACCCTGTAAACAAAAAACAAAACAACGGTAAAAAATCCTATATTAAGCGCTATTAAAAACAGTGCAAAATTAGACCTTCTTTCCTCAGGAGGTTTTTTATTGTTTTTTATCACCATAATTACATAGCTACCTATCCCTGCCACAAGAATAAGAATAAGCAGTATCAAAATATCTGTTGAGTGGAGGTCTCCAACCTGTGATAATACACTTTCAGGAGTGCCCTGGTTTAGTCTTAGTTTTGCAGCTTCATCCATTTTTAACACCTCCTATTTAAGCCAGATATATTCACTTCTTTCTGGCCCTGTGGAGAGCATCACTACAGGAACTCCTGTTTCTTCTTCTATTGTGTTTATAAAATCCCATACTTCTGCCGGGAGTTGTGATTTATCTTTTAAACGAAATGTGCTTTTATCCCAACCTTTAAGGGTTTTGTATACAGGTTTGCAGTTTTCCAATATTTTTAAAGATGCAGGGAAATCTTTTATTATCTGGCCTTCATACTCATAAGCAACAGCAACTTTTATTTCATCAAAATGGTCTAAAACATCAAGTTTTGTAATTATAAGACCATCCATTCCATTTATTCTTGCTGCAAATCTAAGGGCTACAAGGTCAAGCCAGCCACATCTTCTTGGTCTACCTGTTGTTGTTCCGTATTCATTCCCTTCGTCTCTGAGTTTCTGGCCTATTCCATCATTTAGCTCTGTTGGGAATGGCCCTGCACCCACCCTTGTAACATAGGCTTTACTTACTCCATAAACTTTTGCCTGTCCTATTAGTTTTGGAGAAACTCCCGTCCCATTGCACAGACCTAAAGCAGAAGCATTGGAAGAAGTAACATAAGGATATGTTCCCATATCTATATCAAGCATTGTTCCCTGTGCACCTTCAAATAAAACTCTTTCCCCTTTTGACAGAGCATTATGTAGCATTAAAGATGTATCTGCCACAAGTTCATGAACTTTTTCAAACATTCTCATTGTGTCTGAATAAACTTCATCTACAGTCAGGTCAAATGTTTCTCCGTATATCTTTTCTGCTATCTCTTTGGCTTCATTTAACGCACTTTCAAGTCTGTTTTTAAAATATGGAGGGTCAAACAGGTCAACCATTCTTATGCCAGTTCTGGCATACTTTGCCATGTAAGCAGGGCCTATACCTTTTAGAGTTGTTCCTACTTTGTCTTTACCTTTTTTCTTTTCTGAAAGTCCATCAAGGATTTTATGGTATGGAAAAACTATATGTGCCCTATCGCTTATAAAAAGCCTTCCTTTAAAGTCATCGCCGACTACGTCCTTTACTTTGTCCATTTCAGCTATAAGCTCTTCAAGGGCAACAACAACACCATTTGTGATTAGATTTTTTTTACCTTCTCTGAGAATTCCAGAAGGAATTAGATGCAGTGCGTATTTTTTATCTCCTACGATAACTGTATGCCCTGCATTACTACCACCCTGATATCTAACAACATAATCATAATCAGGGGTTAAAAGGTCAACTATTTTACCTTTTCCTTCATCTCCCCATTGGGAGCCAAGGATAACAAGGCTATTACCCATTAATTTCCTCCTGTATCAGTATAAACGAACTCTTTAATATCTTTTCTTTTCCAGTGGCCAATAGATGGCATTCCTTCAATAAATTGTTTTTGTATATGTATAAGTTTCTTAATCCCCAATTTTCCATATTCAAGCATTTTGTCAAACTCTTCCTGTGTAAAGGAGTATTCCTCTCCTGTTGCTTGTATCTCAACAAAATTTCCGCTTCCTGTCATAACAAGGTTCATATCAACCTTTGCAGCTGAGTCCTCCTTAAAGTTCAGGTCTAAAACCACTTCTTTTCCTACAACCCCTGTAGAAACTGCAGCCACATAGTCTTTAAGGGGATTTTGTTGAACTACACCGTTTTCTGTTATTTTTATCATGGCGTCAGCAACAGCTATAAATGCTCCTGTTATAGAGGCAACCCTTGTTCCGCCATCTGCCTGAATAACATCACAATCAACCCAGAGGGTTCTTTCTCCTAATTTTTTCAGGTCAACTACACCCCTTAATGACCTTCCGATTAGCCTTTGAATTTCCTGTGTTCTGCCAGATGGTGCACCTCTAACAACTTCTCTTATATTTCTACTTTCTGTAGACCTTGGGAGCATTGCATATTCAGCAGTTATCCATCCCTGTCCTGTTCCTCTAAGGAATGGAGGAACTTTTTCTTCTACAGAAGCAGTTATTATTACTTTGGTATTTCCCATCTCAATAAGGACAGAACCTTCTGCATAGATGTTAAAATCTCTAACGATTTTTACAGGTCTCAGTTGAGTTGGACTTCTTCCGTCTGGACGCAAGACAAACCTCCAATCATTTTTACAAACACAAAATTTTATCATAACTATCCATTGAAAAGTTAAATTAAAGGTAATATGTTGTAAATAAAAAAAGGAGGGCACAATGAGAGAATTAAAAGCACTTTCAAATGAAACAGCCAAACTTAGTAAAAGGCTGGAGTCTATTGAAAAGCATATGGAACAGGTTTCAAAAAAATTAGAAGAAATTGACAAACAACTGATTTCTGTAAGAAATGAATTAACTCAGAAAGAAGTAAAAATTATTGAACTTTCCCGCAGGATTAGAGAATTAGAGCATGAACTACATGAAACAAGACAAAAAATTAAAAAGCACAGAAAACTTCTTCAACAGGCAGATAGTCCAAGGGAATATGAAAAATATCTAAAAGAAAGGGATAAATTGGTTGCAAAAGCTACTCAGCTCATGGAAGAAATTGAAAAACTGCGTTCAGAATACCAGGATTTAATTTTTGAAGAAGATAAACTATTAGAAAAAGAGGAAGAACTGGAAAAAGAAAAGGTAAAACTACAGCAGGAATATAATTTCCTTTTAAAAGAACTTGAAAATCTGTCTGAAAGATTAAACAGATTAATTCAAAAGCAAAAAGAAAAGCACAATCTATAACTGATTTTCTTTAAATTTAATTAGCTCAGTTATCGTTTCATTAACAGGGGCTTTTAGCCCCTTCTTTTCTGCCAGCTTTACTATTGCACCATTAAGGGCATCTATTTCTGTTTTTTTACCTGCTTTCAGGTCATAATACATAGATGGATAATGTTTTGCCGTTGGAGGAATTAGTTTTTCATAAAAATTTTTTACGTATTCCTCTGGAGATTTCCAGTTTAGCTTTATGTTATTTGCCTTGGTAACTTCAAATATTTCATAAATGATATTGTTCATAATTTTCCTGGTTTCCGGATTTTCTGCAAGACTACCGTAATTGCACTCAAGTAATGCTCCCAGCGGATTAAGTGCACAGTTATAAAGAATTTTATCCCATAGTATTTGATAAACATCCGGGGCATAAGATACCGGAATTCCCTCTTTGTTAAGGAGATTGATTAGAGGAAGTATTTTTTCCTGTGGAATTGTCCCTGAAGGGTCTCCAATCCTGACATCATCTGCATTAACGGTGATTTCTGCACAATTTCCATTTATGACTTTTGAGCCAAAAATAACCCTTGCAAGCAAAATCTTATTTTCTCCAAACCTTTCAACTGCCTGTTCATAATTCCCGTATCCGTTTTGGGCAACAACAAGTAGAGTTTCATTTTTCATCAAAGGAGAAAGCTGTTCTAAAGCCTTTGCCGTATCATAAGATTTAACGGTAAGTATTACAAAATCCACTGGTGGCAGAGTTTCCGGTTTATCTGTAATACCATCTAATTTAACCTGATGATTTCCCCATATACCTGTTACACATAGGGTGTTATCAAGAAATCTACTTAGGTATTCTGACTTAGTAATACCGTAAATTGTGGCACCTGCTTTTTTTAAAAATGTTGCAAATGCAATGCCAAGGGCTCCAAGCCCGAAAACTGCTATTTTCATAATCCCAGATATTTTGCAATCTCGTTAAGGTTTGGTGGTAATTCTATTGGTTTTTCACTGGCTTTTATTACTGTATCCGGGTCTTTTAGTCCGTTTCCTGTAAGGGTGCAGACTATTGTTTCGCCGCCTTTGAATAATCCTCTTCTATAAGATTTAATCACACCTGCAATTGATGCTGCTGATGCCGGTTCACAAAATACACCTTCTGAAGAAGCCACAAGTCTATAAGCTTCCAATATTTCTTCATCAGATACGGCATCTATAAATCCGTTACTTTCCTGTGCAGCCTTAAGTGCAGGTTGCCAGCTATATGGATTTCCTATCTTAATTGCAGTTGCTATAGTCTGAGGATTTTTTATAGGAAAGCCTTTTACTATCGGTGCTGCTCCTTCTGCCTGCCAGCCTATCATATGGGGTAATTTTTTTGACTTTCCTGCCTGATGGTATTCTTTGTATCCTTTCCAGTAAGCTGTTATATTTCCTGCATTTCCTACAGGAATAAAATGAAAATCCGGGGCATCTCCAAGAACATCTATTATTTCAAATGATGCTGTTTTTTGACCTTCTATTCTAAATGGGTTTACAGAGTTTACAACTTCTACAGGGAATTTTTCACCGATTTCACGAACAATACTTAAGGCATCATCAAAATTTCCCATAAGGGCTATTATTTTTGCTCCATAAACCATAGCCTGAGAAAGCTTTCCAAGAGCAACAGCACCTTTAGGAAGAATTACATAGGCATCCATTCCTGCCCTTGCTGCGTAAGCTGCTGCTGAGGCTGATGTATTTCCGGTGGAAGCACATATTACAGCTGTTTTTCCTGCTTCTTTTGCCTTTGATATGGCAAGGGTCATACCTCTATCTTTGAAGGAACCTGTTGGATTGAGACCTTCATATTTAAGATATATTTTCAGGTCTAAATCTGGAGCTATTTTTTTAGCAAGATTTGGGGCTTCTATCAGTGGCGTGTTTCCTTCATGAAGTGTAACTATAGGGGTTTTTTCTGTAACAGGTAAATACTCTTTATAAGCTTTAATGATTCCTTCCCATTTACACAAGCCCAAATTTTGTAATCCTCCAGAAATTATTAGAGTGATTATTATATCATTTTCCGGTGCTCTCTAAATTCATCTCTTTATAGAGCTCTTCTGTTATAGGTCCCTCTGCTTTTCTGTTTATGAATTGTTGAACTATTGGGTCTGGATTGTTCCTGATTTCTTCCGGTGTTCCTATAGCATATATTTTTCCTTTATGTATCATTGCTATTCTATCTGCTATGCCAAATGCACTATCAAGGTCATGGGTAACCACTATAGAAGTAACTCCTATTCTATCTCTCAATCCCATGATTAGTTTATCTATCATTGCACTTGTTACAGGGTCTAAACCTGAAGTCGGTTCATCATATAAAACTATTTCAGGGTCTGTTGAGATAGCTCTTGCAAGGGATACTCTTTTCCTCATACCACCTGAAAGCTCAGAAGGATAAAGCTCTTCTATCCCTTTTAGACCTACAAGGGCTAATTTTTTCTGTGCCAGTTTGTAAATTTCTTTTACAGGCATGTTAGTATTTTCCAGAAAATAAAATCCAACATTTTCCCAGACTTTTAAGCTATCAAAAAGGGCTCCTTCCTGAAATAGATAACCCATTTTCTTCCTAAAATCTATGAGCTCTTTATCTGATAGTTTTGTTATATCTGTTCCGTCAACAATAATCTGACCACTGGTTGGCTTTAAGAGACCAATTATATGTTTTATAGTGGTGCTTTTTCCACTACCACTACCCCCCATAAGAACAAATATTTCTCCTTCATAAACATCAAAGGATATACCTTTCAGGACAAGCCTGTCTCCAAACTTTTTTGTAAGATTTTTTACCTGAATTTTTTTCTTTTTAGCCTGCATAATAGGTTATTTTACTATATTCTTAGATATTGTTTTTGCAGTAAAATTTCCATATAATATATATTCCTAAGCGAGAGTGGCGGAACTGGCAGACGCGAGGGACTTAAAATCCCTTGGCCGCAAGGCCGTGGGGGTTCGATTCCCCCCTCTCGCACCACTAAATCAAAGGTTTCAAAAAATTTCTTGTTTTTCATATCAAAAGCTCATATCACTAATAGATATCAATATCATTTAGATTTAGAAGTTTAGAAAATTAAAAAATTCCCCTTTTTGTGAGGTTAATAAATTTCTACCTGTCAGGTTTAGAAAATTCTATACTTTCGAGACACTCATTAAAATATTGATATATAGGTATCTAAACAAAGAAACATTTTAAAATAAAATTTTTTTCGGGACATATCAATAAACGAAAAATTAATTGTATTTAATTGACACATATCTATTTATGTATAAATTTAGGTGTATAGACTAAAGCAGAGGGTATTAGTATGAAATTAAAAAGTAAAAAGGTAAGAAAAAATATAACTATCTCTAAGGAAGCAGAAAGAAAACTGAAAGAACTGGCAAAAATAGAAAATAAATCTCAGAGCCAGCTTATAGAAGAGCTTATAGAGGAAGTCTATAAAGAAATAGAAAAAAAGAAAAAATTAGAAGCTTTAGAAAGGATTGTTGAAAACAGGAAATACTTCAAAGGAATTGACCCAAACATAACTATACAAAAAATAAAGGAGCAGATGGGAAGTGAATTATAAAAAGGTATTTGTAGATGCCAACGTTATTTTAGACCTGTTCTTAGATGATAGGCCATATAGTGAATATTCAAAAAAATCCTTCTTTTATTTACAAAAAAATAATGTAGAGCTATTAACCAGTTGTGAGTTAATAACTACCGTTTACTATGTATTAAAAAAGTATAATAAACAAAAAGCTTTAGAAAATTTTTCATACACTTTTGAATTAATGTATTTAATCCCATTTTCAAACTATGAAACCCAAAAAGCAATAGAATTGATGCAAAAAGATAAAAAGTTTGAAGACTTGGAAGACACTCTGCAGTATGTCTTAGCACTGGAAAATGAATGTGATTTAATTTTGTCCAATGATGATAACCTTCTTTCACCTGAAATCAAAAAAACCAGCACTAAAGATTTTATTGAAAAACTTATTTAACCCCTGAAGATGTAAATAATCATAAAAAGGTTTAAAATATATATTCATATTTTTCATATACCTTAAGAAAACTTAGGAGGAAACATAAATGGGAATGACGTTAACAGAAAAAATCCTTGCAGAGCACGCAGGAAGAGATTATGTAGAACCAGGAGAACTGGTCACAGTTAAAGTTGACCTTGCAATAGCCAATGATATCACAGCACCACTTGCAATAAGACAGCTTGAAAAATATGGAATAGATAAGGTTCATGATCCGGATAAAATAGCCCTTGTTATGGACCACTTCTTCCCTCCAAAAGATATTTTATCTGCACAGCAGATAAAAATTTCCAGAGATTTTGCCAAAAAAATGGGAATTAAAAACTATTTTGAAGGTCAGGACTCTGGAGTTATGCATACAATTCTGCCGGAAAAAGGATTTATTGCTCCTGGGGATTTAGTAATGGGTGCTGATTCCCATACATGCACATACGGTGCCCTCGGTGCATTTTCCACAGGAGTAGGTTCAACAGATATCGCATATATATTTGCAACAGGTGAAACATGGCTTAAAGTTCCTGAAACTATGAAATTCACATTCTACGGAAAAAGACAAAAATGGGTAGGTGGAAAGGATTTTGTCCTTACAGTAATTGGAAAAATAGGTGTTGATGGTGCTTTATACAGGGCTATGGAATATCACGGGGAAGCTATTAAAGATCTTCCTGTTGAGGAAAGACTTACAATAACAAATATGGCAATTGAAGCAGGTGGAAAAAATGCAATAATGGAAGCTGATGAAAAAGTTTTAGAATGGCTTAAAGATAAAACCAAAAAACCACTTAGAATGATAAAAGCTGACCCTGATGCAAAATACTGCTGTGAATATGAATTTGATGCTTCAAAAATAGAGCCTGTTGTTGCAGCTCCAAACCTTCCATCAAATGTAAAACCTGTCTCAGAAGTTGCAGGAAAACCTATTAATCAGGTTTTCATCGGTTCATGCACAAACGGAAGGATTACAGACCTTAGAATAGCTGCTCAGATACTAAAGGGCAGAAAAGTTCATCCTGATGTTAGATGTATTGTAATTCCTGCATCTGATAGAACATACAAACAGGCACTCCATGAAGGAATCCTTGAAATCCTTGCAGATGCAGGATGTCTGATAAGCACATCTACTTGCGGTCCTTGCCTTGGTGGACATATGGGTATCCTCGCTGAAGGAGAGGTTTGCGTTTCAACATCTAACAGAAACTTCACAGGAAGAATGGGACATCCAAATAGTGAGGTTTATCTGGCAGGTCCTGCAGTAGCTGCAGCTTCAGCAGTATTAGGAAGAATTGCACACCCTGAAGAAGTTGTAGGAACAAAAGCAGAAGTAAATGTTTAATATAAACCTTGGAGGGTAGCAAGATGATAGGCTTATGGGATGCTTTAATTAGAGTTCTAATTGGTGCAATACTGGTTTGGCTCGGTATTGAAGTAGGCGGAGTGTGGAAAATCGGAGAAGTAGTTGGATTTATCTTTATGTTTACAGCAATAATTGGCTTTTGTCCACTTTATAAACTTACCGGCGTATCATCCAGATGTGATAACTGCCAGGAAGCAGCTGAAGCATGAACAAACGGGTTTTAGCCCTTGATGTTGGTAATAAAAGAATAGGGGTTGCTTATAGCGACCCCTTTGGTATATCTGCAAATCCCCTTCCTGTTATCCAAAATGATGAAAAAGTATTTGAAAAAATTAAAAACTTAGTCAAAGAATATGACATCGGGACAATAGTAATAGGTCTTCCTTTAACCCTAAAAGGCGAAGAAGGGGAACAGGCACAGAAAACAAGAGAGTTTGCAGAAAAACTAAAACAGGAAATTCCTGATATTCCTATAAAGTTTGTTGATGAAAGATTTACAACAACACTGGCAGAAAGACAGCTCAGAGAAACCACAAAAAAATCAAAAAGAAAACAAAAACTGGACAGTGTATCTGCTGTTTATATCTTAAAAACATATCTGGATAGTTTGCACATTTAGATGAAAAAGCTTGTTTATTTTTTAGCTGCTTTATTTTTACTAATCTTAGCTATATCCGGAATATCTTATTATGTCCTATTATCAAAAATTAATTCATACAATCAACTTTCAAAACCTGTTTTTGTCAAAATACATAAAGGGGAAAGTATAAAAAAGATTGCAGAAAAGTTAGAAAAGAAAGGAATAATAAAAGACAAAAATCTTTTTATTCTATATGCCAGATACAAAAACAAACCCCTTAAATACGGCTTTTATATGTTCAAAGGAAAACTTAATATTCCTCAAGTATGGGAAATTCTTTATACAGGTAAAGAAAAATTAATAAAATTTACCATTATTCCCGGTGAAGATTTAATAGACATAGGACAAAAACTGGAAAAAGCAGGATTTGTTCAAAAAGAGGAATTCTATAAGTATGTCTTTGACCCGAAAAATGTTAGATGGTATGGACTTGAAGGCAAGTCATTTGAGGGATATTTTCCACCTGATACTTATTACTTTAGAAAAGATTTTACCCTTAGAAATATAATTGAAACATTTTTAGGGGATTTTAAACGAAAATATAAACCTGTTTTGAAACCTGTAGAAAATCTCACTCCATATCAAGTTATGATTGTGGCTTCTATGGTAGAAAAGGAAACTGCTGTTCCAGAAGAAAAACCTATAATAGCAGGGGTTATAATAAACAGGCTTAAAAAAGGAATGAAATTGCAGATTGACTCGACAATTATTTACGCTCTAAAGCTTAAAAATCAGTGGTATGGAGACCTTACAAAGAAAAATATGAAAATAGATTCACCTTATAACACCTATTTGTATCAAGGACTTCCACCTACCCCTATATGTAGCTTTTCACTGGAGAGTTTAAAAGCTGTGATTAATTATAAAAAGACAGAATATCTATATTTTTTCTCTAAAGATGGCAAAAGACATTCCTTCTCTAAAACATACAGAGAACATCTAAGGAAGGTCAGGGCAGCTTACTGACCCTCCTGCTGGTCTTCAGTTTTCTGGCCGTTGTTTTCTTCAACTCCAGAAGCCTGTTTTATAATGTCATTTAGTATATTGGCAAGGAATTCTCCTCTATGGAGAATTGTGTGGTTCTGGAATACATTGTCTCTGCCGTGTTTTGCTATTTCTTCCCTTTCTTGAGGTGCATCTTCCAGATAATATGCTATTTTCCCTTCTATCTCAACGCTATCAATAGGATGGTATGTAATTAAGTCCTGACCATCAACAAGGAATGATTTTGATGCAAGTCTTTCCTCAACCATTGTAAGTGTGTTTGCCCCAACAGAAGCAAATACTGAATAGGCAAGTCCGGTTGTTATAAATGTCGGATGGGATAGTAGGGATATTTTTGTTTTTGACAGGAAGTTTATTACATCTTTGTTTTCTATTACATCTTCATACACAATAACATTTTCTTTGGTTTCTCCCTGAACAGGACCCAGAACATTTATCTCAAAATCCTCAATAGAATCAATAATATTCCATCTTCTAAGATGCATAGCATATAGGGCTATCTCTATAAGATATTTCATAAAATCATCTTCCCTTTCCTGCTGGAACTTGAACATTGCCTGTTGAAAATCCTGTGTATACTGGGAAAGTAAAAATCCTGAGGCATATCTAACAGGCATATCAGGATTTCTGTAAAGCATTCTTCCAAGTTCAACGGCAAAATCAAATAAAGGCTGGTCAAATCTTTCTTTCCAAGCCTGTTCAATAATATCAGGGTCAGAAACCGGTCCTAAGAATGCAACATCAAACTCTTTTTCGGTGTTTGGAGGGGGAAAATCTCCGGGATTAATTCCCGGTGCCATAAAGGCAACATTTTTTTTCATGCCCCCAATCCACTGGGCATGTTCTATATCTATAGTCAGGAAAAGAAGCTGATTAGAGTGAAGTGTTGATTTTAGTTTTGTAAAATGAATCATAGGGTCTTCTAAAAACCAGCTTACATGGATGTTCCCGATAACATCAGGAAGAATTCTTTGTTCTCCATCTTTTTCTGCAAAGATTAGACCATCCAGATTAAAATCAAATGTAAAAAGCGGCTTGTATTCAATGATTTCATTAACTACTTCCTGAACATTTTCAGGTGTTGGTTCTACAATTTTTGTTTCAAAATTTCTTGCAGAAAGTGATTTTGCAAGACCTTCCATAAGAGAGTCAACAATTTTTTTAGGGTCTGGTGTTTTTATAAAGACAATTCTTGGTTTCATATAGCCTCCGTTTTCTTCTGTTATAATGTTTGAAAATTATTTTACTACAGGATTTGATTTATGGTCTCTGAAGGAAAAAAGAAAAAAATAATAATATTTGGGCTGGGATTTTTTGGTAAAAAACTGATTGAAAAATTATCAAAAAACTGGGAAATAATCGGAGTTGATATAAATGAGTCTGTAATCTCACAACTCTCCGGCGAATTTGAAAACGTTGAATTTCTCCATGGTGATGCCTCCAGTATCCTCACATGGAAAAAGATAGAACTGGCATCAATTGGTCATATTATTTCTACCATAAAGGATACAGATGTCTCTCTGGAAGTATGCAGAATAGCTAGAGAGGTTTTTAAGCTTGATAGTCCGGTTATTGTTTTACTTTTTGATGAGGATAGGGCTGAAGATTTTGAAAGTTTTGAAGCCACAATTATAAAACCTGCAGAAATAATAACAAATGCTGTTGTATCAAAGATAGAAAAAAATTACACCGTCGCCACAAATATTGGTCTTGGGAAAGGGGAGATTATTGAGGTTAACATACTTGCCCGCTCACATCTTGTAGATAGAAAACTCAAATATTTGAAACCTACCAGATGGAGAATTGCCGCCATTTACAGAAATGGCGAACTTATCATACCTACAGGAAATGAGAGAATAAAGGTAGGAGATAAAGTTGTAATTATAGGTGACCCTAAAGTACTGGAAAATCTGGTTAATATTTTAATTAAAGGTATTCCCCAATTTCCTCTCCAGTTTGGCTCAGATATGGCCACAATTTATGCCCCTAAATTCAGAAAAAGCCTTGAAGAAGCAGCTTATCTAAAAAAACATACAAAAGCCCATAAATTACAGATATATCCGTATAAAAAATATGACATAAGAAAAGATTTTGAGTTTATAAAAGAGACTGTTGATAATTTTGAGATAAAAAATCCTGTTAATAGCCATCTGCAGCTTTTCAAATTAGAAGAAGATATAGGAACAGTTATAATCCCATTTATAAAAGAACCATTTTTCAAATGGTTTAAGCTGAAAGCTATATTCGAAGAGGCAACAAAGCCATTTTTAATCAGCAGGGGAAGTTCTCCTTATAAAAGTATTGTTGTTTCTTTTAACTGCTCCGAACCTGCTTTCATTCTTGAGATGGGAATTGAACTATCAAGGCTTATGAAACTGCCTGTTGAGGTTGTTTACGGTGTCATGCCTGAGGAGTTAAGGGGTATAGAGGAAGAAGAAGCCATAAAAGAAAGGAATGAGATTATCTCAGATTTTGAACATATATACAAAACAGGGATTAAATACTCTGTTTTAGAGGGAAATCCTGTAAAGGAAACACTGAAATATATGAAAGATAAAAAGGATTCATTGCTTTTGACAGTTTATGACAAAAAGGAAAAAATATCCGTATTTTCTCCGAATGTTCCATTTTATATAACCAAAAATGTAAAATCCTCGGTTTTATGTTTTCCTTTAGAGGAAATGACCTATGAGTAAAGAAGAATCTATATTGCTTCTTGTGGTCTCTGTAGGTGCATTTATAATGCCTTTTATCAGTAAAAGGCTTATGCTTCCTTCTGCTGTAGGGGAAATATTATTTGGGCTGATAATAGGAATATTTTTCAAACAGTTTGCAGCTGAAAGCAGTCTTAGTATTCTCCATTTTTTAGGTAGCCTTGGTTTTCTTATCCTGATGTATCTTGCAGGTCTGGAAATTAATTTTGAAAAAATTAAAGTTACCCCAAAGAAAAATCTGTTTATATACATACTATCTATACTGATAATTGTTATCCTTTCCTTTGTAATAGTATTTTATACAGGTCAGCCTAAAATTAATATACTGATTTATCTTACCGTAGCTGTGGGGTTGCTTTATCCTGTTTTGAAAGATGCCGGACTCCTTGAAACAGAATTTGCCCAATCAATGTTAATAATCGCCAGTATAGGAGAAGTCCTCAGTCTTCTTTTTATATCCGGATTTTTTATGTATTTTGAACACGGTTTATCAAAGGAAACATTTATCCAGCTAATAGAGATATACATCTTCTTCTTTATTGCATATATTGTGTTGAAACTTCTACAGCTTTATGCATGGTGGAATCCTAAAAAAATGTTTTTGTTTATAAAAACAGATGACCCAACAGAAACAGCGGTCAGGGCTAATTTTGCAAATATGTTTGTTTTTGCAGCACTTGCAAACATACTGGGACTTGAATATATAATAGGTGCATTTTTCGGTGGAATGCTATTTGCAATGATTTTCAAAGAAAGACATGAAATTCAAGAAAAAATAGGAAGTTTTGGGTATGGTTTTTTAATTCCTGTGTTTTTTATTGAGGTAGGCTTGAGATTTGATATTTTTAGCTTTTTACAAAAAGAAGTATTTTTAGGGGCTCTTAGCATAATAGCTGTTATTTTGCTGATAAGATTTTTTGCTGCTATTCCTCTGATTTTTTCCGGTTTTTCTGTAAAGGAAATCATATCTTTCCCATTTGCTACCTCAATGCCCCTTACACTGCTTGTTGCTATTGCAACACTGGGTCTTGAAACCCATACAATAGATGAAAAATATGCATCAATGATTATCCTTGCTGCCCTTCTAAGTGGAATTTTGTATCCATGGATATTTAAATTTATACTTAAACAAAATACATAAAGGAATAAAAGATGTATAACCTGACAACCGATGAGGCTGTTTTTACAGTTATAGACCTTGAAACAACAGGATTTCATCCTGAAAAGGATTATATAATTGAGATAGCCGCAATAAAATTTCAGGGAAATGTGGAGATTGACAGATACCATCAACTTGTAAAACCTGATATGGATTTTGTTCCACAGCATATTTCTAAATTGACCGGTATCACAACAGCAATGGTGATTGACCAGCCAAAGATAAATGAGGTTTTGCCTGAGTTTTTCAAATTTATAAAAGACAGTATAATTGTTGCCCATAATGCAAAGTTTGATATTTCCTTTCTAAACTATAACGGAAAACTTTACCTGAACAAAACACTAAAAAATCCGGTGATATGCACAGATAATCTTGCAAGGCGTATTCTTCCTGATATTGATAGCAAATCTCTGGAAAATATAGCATTCCATTTTAATATCCCTTTTAAACAAAGACACAGGGCTTTATCTGATGCAGAAACCACACTTAAGATATTTATAAAAATGCTTCAGTTTCTTGAGGATTATAATGTCAACAGGGTAATTGATATAATAAGGCTATCTGAGGGAAAAAGAATAAATGACAGAATGAAGAGGAAGAAATATGTTTAAGATTGGAATAATCGGCGCAGGAAATATGGGAGAGGCTATAGTCAGAGGGCTAATTGAAAAGAATGTAGTTAAATCTACAGAAATAGTTGTTTCCGATATTGACCCTGATAGGATTAGTTATCTGGTTGAAAAATACAATGTTGCAGGAAGTTCCAGTAATAAAAGAGTTGTTGAAAACTCTGAAATAATCTTTCTGGCAGTTAAACCTAAAGATTTAGAAAAAACTTTGGAACCTATAAAGGACAGCTGGACAGAGGATAAAGTTCTGATATCTGTTTTAGCTGGAATAAAAATAGAAAAAATAAGAAAATTCCTTGAAGAACCGGTTATAGTTAGAATTATGCCTAATACACCTGCACTTATCGGTGAAGGTGCAATAGGAGTGTCTTTTGGGGAAATAGATGAAGATAAGAAGATAGAAATTTTAAATATTCTTAATGCCCTCGGGGTTGTTGTTGAAGTTGATGAGTCTCTAATGGATGTTGTAACAGGTCTGTCTGGAAGTGGCCCTGCTTATGTATTTATGTTTATTGAAGGACTTATTCAAGGTGGCATTAAAGGAGGGCTGTCTTACGCTCAGGCAAAAGAACTTGCTGTCCAAACAGTTTTAGGTGCTGCAAAGCTGGTTAAAGAGCTTGATGAACATCCTGCTGTTTTAAGGGACAAGGTAAGCTCACCTGCAGGAACGACTATTTATGCTTTACATAAACTTGAGGAAAAAGGCCTTAAAGACGCTGTTATTTCTGCTGTGGAGGAAGCAACAAAAAGAAGCAAAGAGTTATCTAAATAAGGGAAGCGGTTATATAGTTTGATACCATAATACCTTCAGGTGTAAGTTTCAGCCTGTTATTTTCTATTTTGGCAAGACCATCAGATACTATCTGATTAACAAAATCCATTTTATCTTTTACCAGTTCTATATCTATACCCTCTGCAAGTCTCAGTCCAAGAATTATTTTCTCTTTCCTTTTTTCCTCTGGAGAAAGTTTATCTCTGAACAAAACAGCAGACTGACCTTTATTTATTTTTTCCATATATTCATACAGATTTTTTGTATTACCGAATCTTTCGTTATCCACCAAAGACCATGCAGAAACACCTATTCCCAGAAATTCTTCTCCTGTCCAGTAAAAAAGATTATGTTTGCAGTGATAGCCTTTTTTTGCCCAGTTTGAAAGTTCATATCTATCAAACCCTTTTTCATTTAAAAAGCCATCAATTAGCTTAAACATATCCAGTAATAAATCTTCCTCTGGCAATGAGTATTCACCCCTTTTTACCATCTGACCAAGAGGAGTTTCTTCATAAGCAGTTAACATATACGCAGATATATGTTTTACTGGAAGTTGAGTATATCCTTTTAGGTCTTCTTCAAGGCCTTTTAATGTTTGCCCCTGAACACCGTAAATCATATCCATATTTATATTTTCTATTCCTGCATCTGCAGCTGAATAAACTGTCTCTACAACATCTTTGGGAGAATGCCATCTACCAAGGGATTTCAAAACCTTTTCATTAAGACTCTGTGCACCAATACTTATACGATTAACTCCGGCATTTAATAGCTGTTTAAATTCTTTGTATCTATAGGTTTCAGGATTAACCTCTATGGTTATTTCCAGATTATTCACGGTTTTGACATTATCGGCAATAAAATCAATAATTTCCTCTATGTATTCAGGGGGAAAAACCGATGGCGTTCCTCCGCCAAAATAGATAGTCTGGATATTAAAATTTTTGTCCTTATATAAAAGGAACTCTTTTTTTAGAAGATTTAAATACCTTCTGAAAATATCTTTGTCTACAAATGCGACAGACGTGAAATCACAATAAGGACACTTATTAATGCAAAATGGTATATGGATATATATTCCTTTAATCATGCAATCTAAAATAGCATCTTTATTCAAAAAATCAAACATTGTTATATTGCAATTTCCTTATTGTTGACATATACTATAGGAACTTAAGATTGACTAACTAACAAGGAGGTTTAGTCCAATGAAAGTAAAAGTATCTGTAGACCAGGATCTCTGCACAGCTTGCGCACTCTGCTACGATGAACTTCCAGAAGTTTACGAAGACCAGGGTGACGGAATAGCTAAAGTTAAGGACGAAATCGGCGGAGATGGTGCTATCATAGAAGGAGAACTCGCAGAAAGAGCTCTCGAAATCACAGAAGAATGCCCATCTGGTGCACTCCAAACAGAAGTAGTAGAAGAATAATTTTCTTCACATAAAGGGGGTTATGCCCCCTTTTTCATTAATTTTTCCTTTTCAATTTTTTCTATCTTTTCATGAAGTTCAAGTAAATCCGTTTTTGGTTTTTCAATATCATTAAACTGACCTCTAAAATAAAGACCAAGAATAATTGCAAGCCATCCAACAATCATAAACAATCTTGCAAATAAAACAATTATATAACCTCTAAAATCTGATTCATTCTGGGCAAATTCTGAATTGAAGAAATCAACACTTTTTCCTATCATATATAATCCTACAGATAGAACCATAAGTGATAACATTACGATGGTGACAAACTTTGGGGTGATTTTGAGTTTCATTTTGACCCCTCCTTTATTACTTCACGGGGTCAATATATGCAGATTGGAAAAATTTTCAAAAATTTAAAGAAGGGGCATTAATGCCCCTATAAGATAAGGATTAATTACTTAACTCTTTCTCTGAGAGACTTAGCAGGACGGAAGGTAACAACTTTTCTGGCAGGGATTTTGATAACTTTTCCAGTTCTTGGGTTTCTTCCTTTTCTTGCTTTTCTTTCTTTTACGTTGAATACACCAAGTCCTGGAAGTGCAATTCTTTCTCCTCTTTCCAGAGCTTGAGCGAGAGTAAGAACAAATGCATCAACGCATCTTCTTGCTGCAGCCTTTGTTGTCCCCGCCTGCTCAGCTACTCTTGCTACTAATTCTGCTTTTGTCATGGCTTCTAACCTCCCCGTTAGTTGTTATTTATAGTCCTAAAATTTATAACAAAATTTTCCTTATTTTACAAATATTTGTTAATTTTATCGTCTAAAATCCCTGTGACTTAATCTTTATCACAATCTTCAATACATATTCTTTTTATTTCTACTTTTCCACCGCAAGCCTGATAACAGGCATCAAATATTTCTTTGCAACCACAATCACATTTACATAAAGCCCTTTCTTTTTCTAAAACTTCCTGATAAGAAATTTCTTCAGGTTTTTCAGGTGCAACAGGGGTGCTATATTCAAGTTTTTTTAATGCTCTTTTTATATTTTCTTTACGATAACAGGCTTCCTTATCCTTATACTGTGCACATAACCTTTCATAGAATTTTAAATCTGCTTTTAATCTTTCTATTGTTTTTTCTCTTTCACGAAGCTGGTTTTGGTAAATTCTGTATTGTTTATAATATTCCTGCAATTTTTGTGTATATTCCTTTTCAAGCTGGTCATAAATTTTTTTGGCTTTCTCAGGAGCTTTTAATAAACATTGATTATAGTTTTTTTGACAGGTATCCTGACACTTTAGGAATTCTTCTTGACATTTGTTCACACAGGCTTTATCTGTAGGGGGATGATATATCTTTTCTATTTTATATTTAGGTGAAGAACACCCCGAAAAAAACACAGCAAAAAATATTCCAGCTATAATAAATCTAAAAACAGGTTTTACCATGAAAAAGCCCTTAATTCTTTTTTTACTAATGATAAATATCTCGTTAGCACAAATCAAGGATTACAGATTAATACATAAAACATTTGAGTTTAATGGGCATAGATTTTTAGCAATAAGGGAATTTATCCTCAATAATTCTAAACAGGTTTTGGCTGTTGATATTGATAGCTTAAGAACAAAGATATTCCCTGAAAAACAGATAGAGTTTAAACAGTTCGAGATAAAAAATAGTAGATATTTTCGCTTAATTCAAAAAAGTATATCAGACAAGTTATACAACGGCGGCTTAAGAAATGGAAACACAGATAAAGTTTACTTAACAGTTGATTTATGCCCATCCTCTAAAAAGGAAGCATTTGAAATTAAAACTATGAAAAATTTCTTAAAGAAAGGATATAAAAATATTGCCTTTTCTATAACAGGAAGATGGTTTTTGAAAAATAAAAAGTTTGTGGAGTGGATTAAAAATAGCGGTTTAAATGTTGTATGGATAAATCATACTTTCACGCATTTTTATAAACGGAGATTGCCTTTAGACAAAAACTTCCTGATGAAAAAAGGAACAAACCTGTTTTATGAGATTACTGCAGTTGAAAAACTACTTATTGAAAATGGGATTACCCCTTCTGTTTTTATCCGTTATCCCGGGCTTGTTGCAGATTACAGGATAAGGAAAACAGTTGCTGAAAAATACGGTCTTATTGCCCTTGGCAGTGATGCATGGCTTGCTTTAGGACAAAAAGTAAAAGAAGGTTCAATTATACTTATTCACGGGAACAAAAATGAACCTGCAGGAATAAAAATTTTTAATAAATTATTAGACAGAAAAAAACTGAAATTTGATTATCTGTATAATATAAAGCCATGATTTGGTTAGATAAAGAGGATATATGGTTTCCTGACCCTTATAATGCCCCGGGGGATTATCCCCTTGCCATAGGTGGAGATTTATCTCCTGAAAGACTTATTTTTGCATATTCTTTAGGGATATTCCCATGGTATTCTGAAGGGGAGCCTATCTTATGGTGGTCTCCGGACCCAAGAATGGTTTTGTTTCCTGATGAGCTGAAAATATCCAGAAGCCTAAAAAAAGTCCTGAAAAACAAGGGCTTTGAAGTCAAATTCAACACTGCATTTGAGGAAGTGATAAAAAACTGTGCCACCGTAAAGAGAAAAGGTCAGGATGGCACATGGTTAACTCCAGAAATGATAGAAGCTTATATAAGATTACATAAACTTGGATTTGCCCATAGTGTAGAGACATATTTAGATGGAAATCTGGTCGGGGGTTTGTATGGAGTAGCTATAGGCGGTGCATTTTTCGGAGAATCTATGTTCCACAAAGTATCTGATGCTTCAAAGGTGGCCTTTGTCCATCTTGTTAACAGGCTAAAAGAAAAAGGATTTGATATTATCGATTGTCAGCAGTCTACACCCCATATGGCAAGGTTTGGTGCAAGGGAAATTCCAAGGAAAGAGTTCTTGGATATTATTAGTAAGTCAATTCACAAAAAAACATCTTTAGTATAATTCCAACTCTTTTTCTTTAATTTCCTCTTTTGATTTTTGGTAAAGTTTTTTTCTTTTTCCTTTTAAATTTTGGGTTAGTTCTTGAATTTTATTTGCATTACATATTTTTAAGACTTCCAGTCCTTGTATCAAATCATTTTGTTTTTTTACATAACTTTGCCTTCTTTGTGCTACTATCTATTTATGAATATGAAATCTTTCTGAAGAAGGTAAAGGAATTTCTACGCCTTCAACATCTACATAAATGATATCCTCCAATAAATCACTTATAAAAGGAAGAGGAGTAGCATCAATATTTAGATTTTCCAATTTTAAAATTTTGCTTTTATAACCTGCTGGTTCTTCAATTATAAATTCTATATCTATATTTTCCCCTTTAAATGTTGCATAGCTATAACCTGTTATTGTTCCTATTATTTCTGGAAAAAATCCTAATTCCTCTAATTTTCCCTACAGGTTAAATTTTATTTTTTTATTTTTTACATATAGCATATAGACTGAAAACAAAATCTATATCTAACGTTCTTAATGCATACTTAAAGTCAGGATATTTAAATCTATAAAAATATAAAACCCAACTTCCTCCCAAAACATAATATCCTTTTAGATATTTATTCAATTGATTTATAACTTTTAAAACATCATCAATTTCTGCCATTAGAAATCCTTAATAGTTTATTTAATTCTTCAATTCTTTCTTTTAATCGTTTTTTTTCTGCAATTAACCTTCTTCTTTCATTTATTTGTTTTTCAATATTTTCATCAACTTTTCCTACAAAAATAGATTTTACTTTTTTACCTTCTCTTTTTGATTTATATAAATATTTATAGGTTTTATCTTCTTTTTTTATTTCTCTTATCCATCCGGAAGGCAAAGATTTTAGTCTATGCTCTATTACTTTTAGTCTTCCTAAAAGCCTTTCTCTCTCTTCTATTAAGATATTTTCTATGATTTTGTTCTTCATTACACTACACAGTGTATATCAAATTAAATGTAGTGTAAAGATTATACAAACAAAAACTATGTTAAATATATAATTCTCGTTGTTGACACAGATCTAAAAGTTTTTAAAAGGTTTGCTTAGTTTCTAACTTGACAAATCCCAATTCACAGAGGTAAGTTAATACTAACTTACGGCAGGGCCCATCTGCGTTCCATCTTACCCGGAAGGGCTTCTTCCTGCGCAGATTTCTGGAGGGGGACAACTCCTCCCTTTTTGGTATAATTTGTTTATGAGGAAAATAGTTCTTATATTTCTTTTTATAGCAGGCCTTTCCTATGGCTTTTCCGAGAAGGAAAGAAATACACTTCTGAGAGTTATTCAAGGATTATACAAAGACGGGGTATATTCCACTGCTGCACAAAAAGGTCTTGAATACTTGAAAAAAGCCCCTAAAAATGACCCCTACAGAGAAAAAATTATAAAGCTCATATTTTCTTCCCTTTACAAAGCTGGAGATAAAAAGCAGTTTCTCAAATATATTGAGGAAATAAAAAATCAAAAAATATCACCTGAAACAGCTGAATATATTTATATCCTTGGTCTTAAACTGTTTAAAAATTCTCCAGAAAAAACAAAAATAATTCAATTTTATATACCATTTGCACCTGAAGATAAACAAAAAGCATTATACAAAGAACTTGCAATTATATATGCAAAAGCAAAAAACTGGAAAGAAATAGAAAAACTGCCAGATATAAAAGAACTTAGATTATTTAAGGCCTTAGCCCTTTATAAACAGAAAAAATACAAAGAAGTAATAGAATACACCCAGCGGCTTGGAAAGTTTCCCCCAGAAACAAAAGAAAAGGTGCTTTACTACAGGGCATTATCTTTTATAAAAACAAAACAACCGGAAAAAGCCGTAAAAGAGCTGGAAGCAATAACATTTAAAACACCGGATATGCTTAAATTTCTGGCAGGATATTATCTGAAAAAGAAAAACTATATAATGGCTGAAAGATACTTAAAACAGCTTACGACAGAAGAAAAATATAAAGATTTTGCCTATTACTATCTGGGAGTTATTCAGGATTTAAACAAAAACTATAAAAAAGCAGCAAAATACTATCTAAAAGCTACAAAATATAAATCTAAATACGGCCAGCTTGCTCAAAAAAGATTACAGCAGTTTAAAAAAGCTAAGGTTATATCTGAATACTCTGTGAGGGTTGCTGTTTTTTCTACAGAAGATAAAGCTAAAAAACTGCTAAAAAAATTAAATCTAAAAGAATGTTTTGTAAAAAAATATAAAAAATATTACGGTGTGTTCTGTGGAAAATCAATTTCAAAAGAAGAACTGAAACCCTTGCAGCAAAAAATAAAGTCTAAAGGAATAAAAGATAGCATAATCACTCAACTACCATAAAAAGCTAATCTAAATCATTTTTCTGTTTTTCGGTTTTTACTAAGATATTTTTCAAAAAAATGAGGAGGTTTGCTGATGTCAGCAGATTTTAAGCATGTATTTGTATGTTTACAAAGAAAACCACCTGGAATGCCTTCCTGTGGTGATAAAGGTTCAGACCAGATTTTCCAGAAGTTTCAGGAAGAAATGATGATGAAAAACCTTTTTGATAAAATGGCTGTTACCCCAACAGGTTGCCTGGGACCTTGTATGATGGGACCAACAGTTGTTGTTTATCCTGATGCTGTATGGTATGGAAATGTAAAACCTGAAGATGTTCCTGAAATCATTGAAAAACATATCTTAGGTGGTGAACCTGTAGAAAGACTGGTTACATCCAAAGGTAGACCACCTGCCATGTTTTAAATCCTAAAAGCCCCATCTTTTGGGGCTTTTTATTTCTAAATTTTTAGCATTCTCAATCTATAACAAATCCAGTAGAGATTTCAGTTTCTTGTCTTTCTATCAATAATCTTTTTTGCAAATGATTTGCAAAATTTCTCTGACTCTTTTATACTGTTTTTATGAAGATATCAGAAATCCTTAAGCAGGTTAAAAGAAGTATTTCTTTTGAGTTTTTCCCTCCTAAAAGTGCAGAGGGTGAAGAAGCTTTATTTAAAACAATCAAAGAGCTTGTGTTTATAAATCCAACTTTTGTTTCTATTACATACGGGGCAGGTGGAACTACAAGAGAAAGGACAATAAGAGTTGTCAAAAAGATTCATACCCAGACAAATCTGACTGTAATGGCACACCAGACCTGTATAGGTCATACCAGAAAAGAAATTATAGATATCCTAAGCCAATATAAAGAAATAGGCGTTCAAAATGTCCTTGCATTAAGGGGAGATATTCCGCAGGGACAGGAGGAAACATTTGTTTTTCCTCCTGATGGTTGTAGATATGCAAGCGAACTTGTTTCACTGATAAGAGAAACATTTGGGGACTGGTTTAGTATAGGAGTTGCAGCATATCCGGAAGGGCATCCTGAAAGCCCAGATTTAGATACGGATATATACTACTTTAAAAAGAAAGTGGAAGCTGGAGCAGAATTTGCCATAACCCAGATGTTCTTTGACAACAGATATTTTTATAACTATATTGAAAAACTACAGAAAGAAGGTGTTGATATCCCTGTTATCCCGGGAATTATGCCTATTACAAACTTTAAACAGATTAAAAAATTTGCAGATATGTGCGGCGCAACAATACCCGGGGAATTAATCCAAAAACTGCAAGCTGTGGCAGATAAACCTGAAGAAATTGAAAAAATAGGAATAGACTATGCTGTTAAACAATGTGAAGACCTCCTTAAAAATGGTGTGAAAGGCCTTCACTTTTATACCCTTAACAAATCAAAGGCTACTATAGAGATATACAACCGAATTAAGGAGCTTATATAAACTCATTTTTAATAGGTTTTACAGCAGGAATAATCTTATTTATGATGTTCCCTTTTCATAAACTCTTCCCAGCTTATATTAAATCTGTAATAAAGCCATTTTGCCACTGCTTCTTTTTCTTCCTCTGATAAGCCTTTACCTATAGGTGGCATTGTTCCAAAAACTTTAAATGCCATAGGAAGACAAACACCTTTATCTTTGGAAGGATTTGTTATGTAATCTTTTACAAAAGCTACAAACTCTTTTTCTGAAGGATAAAACTTTTTAACCCTTGCAGATACTTCGGCCATAGGAGGTGCACCGAAAGGTGGTCTTCCACCTGCCATAACTGTTTTTTTGATTTTTTCTATCTGCTGGGGTGTTACACTTTCCCAGTGGCAAGCTGAACAAGTTTTTTTATAAACCTGATAACCAAATTTTATTTCTTGCTTAGAGACTTCAGGTTTTTGTTGTGTTTGACAGGAAAATAATATCGCCGATACAGATAAACCAGCCAAAATATACTTCTTCATTTTTACACCCCTAAAATTTTGTATGTAATTAATGTTTCAACCTGTCCAATAATACCGCTGAGAACAATATACAGAATAACAACCACTATAATAAACTGAAAATTTTTAGATTTTTCAGTTGGAATATCGAGGACTTTTTCAGCAGCAACAAATATAAGATAAAAGGTGTAAAACATAGCTATAAACACAACAAACATAGAAATAGGAGAGTTCATTATATAAAAAATCCCTGCTACCCAGGATGGTATCAAGGCAAAAGTAGCAACGGTAAAAGATTTAACTGGGTCTTTTATTCCTCCAAAGGCTGGAGCAAGGAAAAATATAATGGCCGTTAAAACAACAGGCTTAAACAGTTCAAAACCATAAGTGGTGAGTGCAATTAATGCCTCCTGGATAATATCATTATCCTGTAGTTCTACCATTAATGCCTGCATATATCTAATTGTGGCTTCAGATTGCTGAGTGTCTTTCTGTGCCATTTCAAGAAACTTTTTGATTGCATTTACATAATAATCCCTGAATACCACAAAGCCTAAAAAGTGCCCTATAGCCGGAATTGCAGCAAAAAATATTATGTATTTTAGATAAAGTTGCTGGATTGTGAAATATTTTTCTTTTAGGCTTTCCCATGCTGTTTTAGGTTTTAGATAAAGGTCTAAAAACTCCTGAAAACTCATTAATACCCTCCGGTAATAATCTTAACTTCTATCTTACTTTTATTCTTTCTGAATATCAATTAAAATTTTGTCCAAGGAGGTGGCAGATGGACAAATGGGAAAAATACAGAATATTCATCGGGAAAAATGCCGATTACTATATTACCAGATTTAAGAAGTTTGAAGAAACTCAAAGTGTAGTTAGCTGGAACTGGGCTGCCTTTTTCTTTGGATTACTGTGGATGTTATACAGAAAAATGTATGTTTATACAGCTATTTTTGTTGTTTTTTTATTTTTATTTGGGATAGTTCTTGAGGTTTTTCATCTTTATAACAATCTGGTAATGTTAGGCGTTCAGATATGGCTATGGGTTGGGTTTGGAGTTTTTGGTAATTATGTTTATTACACACATGTTGAGAAAAAAGTAAAAGATATTGAAAACAGATTTCCTGATCCTCAGGTGCAGGTTGCAATCCTTGAAAAAGAAGGAGGGGTAAGCTGGATAGCACCGATAATATTTTTCCTGATAATCTTTATTCTTCAAATACTAACAGTCAGCCAGATGAGATAATTTTCTGATTTATACAAGGTCATGAAAACTTATTTTAGCACTACATAATGAATGAGTATAATAAATTTTCAATAATAATAAATAATAATTAAGGAGGGCAAGGATGTTCAGACTTGAAAATTTAGAGGATTTAATCCGCTGGGGAAGAAATTTTATTATTTTTGCAATTTTATTTGCAGCTGTTATTTATATGCTCTACTATTTTAAACTTCCTATTGAAATACCTCCTGGTAATGTTTCCGATGCAGCAGGTTTATTTGTTTCATTAGCTGGTGTATTATTAGCATTTTTAGCATTTGTTGCTTATATAAAGTTGGAAACAGAACAAAAACAATTAGAAAAAGAAATAGCAGAAAAGAAAATTCAAGAAAAAAATATTGAAAAGGAACTAAAAAGGAAAGAACTCTTAGGAAGAATTAGAAATGCAGATCTTTTTTCAGAAACTCTAATAAAAGGAGTTATACCTAATGCCATAAATTTAAATAAACCTAATATGATATGGGATTATATTTATAATTGGATTAAAGAATTTGATACCGTTTTTAGAGAATTTATTGCTGTAGGAGGTCATACCAAAGATGCGCAAGATTTAATTTCTAAGTATAACGGAAAAAAAATCACAATTAGTGAAATCTCCCCTAAAACATTATTGAACATAATAAAGGAAATAGAAGAAAAAGGGGAAGATATTATTAATAATTATTCCCCAAAAGAAACAGTATTTAAAAGTGACGAAATATTAAGAAAAATAAACGAAATTCGGTTTAATTTATTTTTATTAGAGCATATTACCGAAAATTCGATAAAAATTGAAGATGATGGTGAGATTTCCATAAGTAATACTTTTGGATCTTTAGTTTCAGATACTAAAAAAAGGTTATATGAACTATATTTGATGTTATCTTACAATATACTAATTGAATAAAAATCCGGAGGTAAAGATGGAAGAATTAAAAAGTCTTATTGTGGAAGCATGGGAAAACAGGGAACTTTTAAAAGAAAAAAAATATCAGGATGCAGTAAGAGAAACCATAGACCTGCTTGATAAAGGTAAAGTCAGAGTTGCAGAAAAGAAAAATGGAGACTGGGTTGTAAATGAATGGGTAAAACAGGCAATTCTCCTTTATTTCCCAATTCAAGATATGCAGGTTATGGAAGTTGGACCTTTTGAATACTACGACAAAATACCCCTTAAGAAAAACTGGAAAGAAGCAGGGGTTAGGGTTGTTCCACCTGCAACAGCAAGATACGGTTCATTTATAGAATCAGGGGCAATCTTAATGCCTTCTTATGTAAATATAGGGGCGTATGTTGGAAGCGGAACTCTGGTTGATACATGGGCGACAGTCGGTTCATGTGCACAGATTGGGAAAAATGTTCACCTTTCTGGAGGTGTTGGAATAGGCGGAGTTTTAGAGCCTCCAAATGCTAAACCTGTTATTGTTGAGGATAACTGTTTTATAGGTTCAAGATGTATCATTGTTGAAGGTGCAGTTATTGAAGAAGAAGCTGTTTTAGGAGCTGGTGTTGTTATAACAGGTTCAACAAGGATAATAGATGTTTCAGGGGATGAACCTGTTGAGTATAGAGGAAGGGTGCCTGCAAGAAGTGTTGTTATTCCCGGGGTTATGAACAAAAAATTCCCTGCAGGTGAATACGGCGTCCCTGTAGCTCTTATAATTGGAAAAAGAAAAGAATCAACAGACAAGAAAGTTTCCTTAAATGAAGCGTTAAGGGAGTTTAACGTCCAGGGATAAATTCAGGCAGGCCTTACGGCCTGCTTTTAGAGGTATAAAATGGCAGAAATTCCTTTTTTTGAAGGTGTAAAGCAATTTAAAAATCTTAAATTCAAAGAATATGAAGACATATTTAAGAAACTAATTGAAGAGGGACAACATCCTAAAGCCTTATTTATCACCTGTTCAGATTCCCGTATCCATCCAGATGAAATAACAGGGGCGGATATTGGTGACCTATTTATCGTCCGTGTTATAGGAAATATGGTTCCCCCTTTTAAACCTGATAATGAGTTTCACGGGGTAGCTGCAGCTGTTGAATATGCCGTTTCTGTCTTGAACGTTCCTGACATAATAATCTGTGGTCACTCCCATTGCGGTGCATGTGAAGCACTTTATAAAGACCTTCCGGACGATATATCCATTATCCATGTAAAAAAATGGCTTGAGCTTGGGAAAGATGTAAAACAAATAGCCCAGCAAACCATAAAAGAAAAAGGCCGGCCATTGTTTGAACTAACAGAAAGAATAAATATAATCAAGCAGATGGAAAATATCCTTACATATCCGGAAGTTAAAAGAAAAGTTGAAGAAGGCAAGCTTAGGCTTCATGGATGGTATTATGTGATAGAGAAGGGACAAATTGAGTATTATGACCCAGAAAAGAATGATTTTATTCCGATTGCATAATGAATGAGATAGTTCTGGCAGGGCTTTTGGTTCTTGTTTTAACCAGTGCAGGTTCGGTATTTGCTGTCCTTTTTAAAAAATTACCTGAATGGGGTCTTGATTTTGGTCTTGCGTTTAGTGGTGGTGTTATGCTGGTTGCATCCTTTACCTCCTTAATTCTACCTGCAACCCAGCTTGGAAGTATCTGGAATGTGATAATAGGCATATTAATAGGCTTTGGGCTTATTTATATGATAGAAAAATTTGTTCCCCATGAAGAATATTTTCTAAAGTTTAAGTCTGCAAAAGTAGAAAAGGAAAAACTCAGGGGAATATTTCTTGTTGTCTCGGCAATTGTAATACATAACCTTCCAGAAGGAATGGCTGTTGGTGTATCCATGGCAAATGACATTGAAAAGGGATGGGCAACTGCCCTTGCAATAGGAATACAGGATATACCTGAGGGTTTTGCTGTATCTTTGCCTTTGATTTTTTTAACTGAGAGGGCGTGGATACCTGTTTTAATTGGTGTTTTAAGTGGTTTTTCTGAATTTGTTTTCACAGTTTTAGGTGGTTTTATATTCAGCGTTTTTTCTATATTTCTTCCTCTTGGGCTTAGCATAGCCGGTGGAGCTATGATTTATGTTACGGTCAAAGAGGTTTTTCCTCAGGTTTATCAAAACAAAAATGAAACCCTCATAACCGCCGGCTTTTTGCTTGGCCTCCTTATTATGCTTTATCTTGATACTACTCTTGGTTAATTACTCGCTAAATGTTTTTGTGTGGTAGATAAACACCTCTATAGGATATGTTAGCCAGCAGTCTGAAGGAAGTCCTGCTTTCATGCATAAATGGGATAAAAACTGGGTTTTATCTGGCAGTTGTTCCCATACCTCTGGCAAAAATGTTGCCTGATGGTTTCCGTATTTGATTATTACACCGTCCTTAAATGGCTGTAATTTCTGAAGCAGGTCATAAGGGTCAGAAAACTGTAAAGGCTGAGGATAAGACAAGATAGAAACTTTTACTCTTATATTTGATAATTCCTCAGGTCGCACAGGTAAAAACCTTGGGTCAGAAGTTGCCGCAGCTATAGCATTATGTATAACATCTTTGTAAAGGGGCTGATGTGGAATTATTGAACCTATACAACCTCTAAGCTGATGGGTTGGTGAAACCTCAAGGGTAACAAAGGAAGCCCCCTTTTTCTTCCAGCTTTCATAAGGAACTTCCTTTAAATCTATCTCTAATCCTGTTTTTAAATACTCCTCAATTGCCTTTCTGGCAAGCTGAACAAGTTCCTGTCCTTCTTCTTCTGTTATCTCATCAAGGGAAATAATTACATCTTCCATTTATTCCTCCTTATAGAAAATGTAGCTTGCATATCCTACGACAGCAGACCTGTCTCCTGAAGTATCCCCTGAAGTTTTATAATCAAGGACCTTTCCTTTCCAGCCTACTCTTTTTGAATAATCAATTATTGCCTCAAGACCTATTTTCCCACAGGCTTCACATCTATCAAGCAGTGACAAATCAAGACGTTCAACAGCCATATTACAGTTTATATCTATCTCCCTTGCCACATGGTCAGGATAATAATGACTTAAATCTGTGCTTATCACCGCAACAACATCATCCCTATTATCTTTAATCTGTGCTATAACCTCTTCTACAACAGAATAATGAACCTGTCCATATACAACAGGTATTATTGAAAAATCCTGTAAAACCATCTGTAAAAATGGAACCTGAACCTCAAGGGAATGTTCTTTCAGATGTGGAATTGTGTTGAGAGTTATAGGCAGGTGTCTATTATTTGCCACAAATTTTTCTATTTCCTCTTTATTTACCTTAACCTCCCCAAGAGGCGTTAGCCAATAGTCGTAATATCCAAATGATATTCCTTCAAATGGAACATAATGGGAAGGTCCAACAAGCAAGATTGTGTAATGTTTATCTGGGTCAAGATTTAAAAACTGTTTATAACTGACAGCCGCAACAGGTCCAGAGTATATATACCCTGCATGGGGAGATGCAACAGCTTCAGGTTTATATGGATATAATGGTGCTTTTTCAAGGTAAGCAGTAAGCATCTTTCTCAACTCAACAGGGTCAGCAGGATAAAACATATCGCTGACAGCTGGCTCTCTTATTTGAAGGCTCATCTTTGCCCTCCTTTTTTGATAAAAATATTGGTAGTTTTGTTTATTTTTCAATCTTTTTTGTCTGTCTGTAGATAAAAGCCAAAATTTCTGCAACTGCTTTATAAAGCTCCGGCGGTATTTCCTGATTTATTTCTATCTGTGATAAAGCTTCCACTAAAACTGGGTCTTCCTTTATGGGAATATTATGTTCTTTTGCTATCTGAATTATTTTTTCTCCGATATGGCCTTTGCCTTTTGCTATTACTCTCGGAGCATTATCTTTGCCTCTTTCATATTTTAAAGCAACGGCTTTTTTGTCTTCTGCCATTAAACCCTGTCAGACATTAGATTTTCATCTATTAATTTCAGGTCATCTACAGGGTTTTTCAAGAATCTAAGGGAAACTTCAGAAAATCCATGCTTTTTGATATTTTGGATAAGCTCTTCTGAGTTTTTTCTGATCAGCTCTTTTAACTGTAGATTTTCCACAAAAAAGTTTAGATACAACTCTCTTCCAAACTGGAATATCCCACCTGAAAATCTGCCTAAATCCTTAAAATCAAGATTTATTCTACAAAAATAAACATTTTTCCATTTTTTACTTTTTTTCAGTAAAATATCTCCCCTCTCCAAATCATCCCAGAGCAGTGGCAGAAAAATATAAACACTTTCAAAAGCTTTTGACAAAAGCTGATAACCTTCTATGCCAGTTAAAACCTGTTTTTCATTTTGGGTCAGGTCTTTTTTGTTTAGCAAAATATATTTCAGGTCGTCTTTTATCTCTGAAAATTTTTTATGTTTGATTTTGTTTTCAAAAAACAGACCTGAGTTTTTTATTATTTTTTCAAATGTTTCCGGAGATACTTCCTTTATTGAGTGTAATATCTTGCTTATATCTGTATTGTTTATCTGGAGGTTTATCTTCTGGGATGACAAAAATGAATTAAGCAAATTCTGGGCTAATCTCTGTGCTTTGGTATCTGAATTGTTTATATTCTGAACTATATAAGAAAAAATGGAGTTTAAAACTGTTTCCCTGTTTTTCCCTGTTTGCAAAAAATTTATAATTTCCTCAGCAGGATATTCTGTTTTGGGATTTATTAAAGTCTCATTTTTGTTGAGAATTCCTATTAGCTGAATTTTTAGCTTGTGGTCTGTTTGGGGGGTGTTCAGGATTTTTAGGAGAAGTGAGGTATTTTTCTGAAGGGGAATTTCTGTATTTACAGTAAGAATACCGCCTTTTATCCGAAGAACAACACCACCTGTTGAAAGGACATCAATGACTTCTGCTTTTACTGTTTCTCCGGCTTTGAGGGTTATGGAATTTCCAAGGGGTTTTACAATTTGGAAATATTCATAATTATTGAGCAAAGGCTTAAAATTAATCATTTTTTATAAACTTTTCGTTTAAATATATCCTTTGGTGATGCCACCCTGTCAATAAAAAGCTTTCCTATTAGGTGGTCCATCTCATGCTGGATAACAACTGCCTCAAATCCTTCTGTGTCAAATGTTATGGTATTTCCATTTATATCCTCTGCCTCAACTTTTATCCAGTAATGTCTTTTAACGTTTCCTGTGTAATCTGGAACAGAGAGGCAGCCCTCTCTTATTACAATTTCACCATCATTGGCAATTATTCTTGGGTTAGAGAGTATCATAAGGCCGTGATTGAGTTTATTATGTTTATGTTTATATTCAGATGCGTCAACGATTATTGTTTTTATATGTTTGTTAACCTGAGGGGCGGCTATACCTACCCCGGCAGGTGAGTTTTTCATTGTATAAAGGAGTTTATCCACAAACTCTTTAAATTCTTTACCGAAATCCACAACCTCTATTGAGGGTTTTTTAAGCCTCTCATCTGGATATCTTAAAATCTCAAGTTTTTCCATTACATCTCCACACTTTCAACTTTTTCTATAGAAAGGTCTATATTAAGCTCATCTTTTAAAGCCTCAAGCTCAGATTTTATATCTTCTTCTGTTAAACCTGGAGGAAATTCAACCTGTGCAATCAGGACATAAAGTTCAGGGCTTTTTTCTGTTCTCAGGTCTGCTATGTTTATATTCTTATCTGCCAATAGTTTGGCAACTTTATAAACTATTCCCGGTTTATCTGCCCCATACAGGATTATATTGTATACTTCCCCAATCTCTTTTTCTTCTTGAAAGACCTCTTCAGGAATTTCCCTTATATTTATCATGAGCCCTTTTTCTTTTGCTATCCGGTTGAAACTTTCTTTTAACTCTTCAGGGGTAATATCATTTTCAAAACTTACTATCAGCATAACTGCAAACTCATTGTTTAGCCTTGTCATACTGGAATCTTCTATATTTGCTCCTTTTTCATAAAGAACCTTTGTAAGACCGGCGACTATTCCCGGCTGGTCTTCGCCAACTGCTGTTATAACAAAATGTCTCACCTTTACACCTCTTCTTCGCTTTCTACTTCTTGTATATAAGCCCTGTAATCATCTGCTGTCATAAGGTCTTCAAGCTCATTTGGGTCTGACATTTGTATTTCTGCTATCCAGCCATCTCCGTAAGGGTCAACATTAACAAGGCTTGGGTCTTCTTTCAGGTCTTCATTTATAGAAAGTATTTTTCCTGTAAGTGGAGAATATATATCAATTGCAGCTTTTACAGATTCAACAGATGCTATTTTATCCCCTGCTTCTACTTCTGAACCAACCTCTGGAAGTTCCACATAAACAACATCCCCAAGCTGATGCTGACCGTAATCTGTTACCCCTATTGTTGCATCATCACCATCAACTTTTACCCACAGATGTTCCTTTGTATAGTAAAGCCCATCAACAACCTTGAAATCTTCTGCTGCCATTATAGCCCTCCTGATTTATAATTTTAAACAGTCATAATCTATATTAAGCCAGGAGTAATAATATGGCAATAAGGGAAAATGTGGAAAAAATCAAGGAAAGGATAGAAAAAGCTGCCCAAAGGGCAGGCAGAAAATCTGAAGATATTATACTTCTGGCTGCTTCCAAAACCCAGCCACCTGAGAAGATAGTTGAGGCCTATGAAGCAGGTATTAGATATTTTGGAGAAAACAGGGTTCAGGAGGGAATTAAAAAGATAGAAGCCCTTTCAGACCTAAAAGATATCCACTGGCATTTGATAGGAGGACTGCAGACAAATAAAGCCAAATATGCTGTTAAATATTTTGAACTGATACATTCCCTTGATAGAGAGGCTCTTGCAGATGAAATAGATAAAAGGGCAGGGAAAATAGAAAAAGTTCAGGATGTTCTGATAGAAGTTAATGTAGGAGAAGAAGAAACAAAATACGGAGTTAAACCGGAAAATTTAGAAAAGCTATTTGAATATTCTCTGCAAAAGGAAAATCTGAGGATTTTAGGACTTATGTGTATTCCTCCGTATTTTGAAGATCCTGAAAAATCCAGACCTTATTTTGCAATGCTTAGAGATATGAAAGAACAACTTGAGAAAAAATTTAATGTCAGTCTTCCCCATTTATCTATGGGAATGTCCCATGATTTTGAGGTTGCAATAGAAGAAGGTGCAACTATAGTTAGAATTGGCACAGCTATTTTCGGTGAAAGGCAATACTAATGAAAAAGTTTTTCTTTGTATTTCTTATCTTAATAGGCTTCTCTTATGGTCAGGTTGTTATCGGAGAATGGAATAAACCTGTAACACCTGTTATGGCAGATTATGTCAAAAGACTTATAAACAAAGCACAACAAGAAAACGCAAAAGTCGTTATTCTACAGCTGGACACCCCCGGTGGTCTCGGAAGTGCAATGAGGGATGTTATTAAAACAATGATAAACTCGCCAATTCCTGTGGTTGTTTATGTTTATCCTCCCGGAGCACAGGCAGCATCAGCAGGGGCAATAATCACAATATCGGCAGATATAGCAGCAATGGCTCCATCCACAAATATTGGTTCTGCATCGCCGGTAAACATGACTGGTAAAGATATAGACAAAACCATGAAGAAAAAAGTAATTAATGATATGCTGGCCTTTGTTAGAGCCATTGCAAAGGAAAAAGGGAGAAATATTAAAGTTATAGAAAAGATGATAACAGAGGCAAAAAATCTATCTGCCGAAGAAGCCTTAAAGCAAAAAGTTATTGACGTTATAGCAACAGACCTAAATGATTTACTAAAAAAGATTAACGGTAGAAAAATTAAAAAGGCTAGTTTTACCAAAACAATAAAACTTTCTCCTGACGAAAAAATTATTTATGTTAAGCAAAATTTCAAAGAAACCCTTCTCAGTATCCTTACAAATCCGGTTGTTGCATACTTGCTTCTTATGATTGGTTTTTACGGAATATTCTTTGAACTTTACCATCCGGGAAGCGTAATTCCCGGTGTTGTCGGTGCAATATCTATATTACTTGCCCTTTATGCCCTTAACACAATATCTGTCAACTGGCTTGGAGTTCTACTGATATTACTGGGTATTCTGTTTTTTGTTCTGGAAATAATAACCCCTACATTTGGAGCCCTTGCGGTAAGCGGTGTGATAGCTTTAATATTTGGTTCAATAATACTTATAAGTCCTGATTCACCTTACGGGGATATTCCTGTGAAAATTATACTTCCTGTAGCATTGTTCAGTGCTGCATTTTTCCTGACAATTGCATATCTTGGTATTAAGGCACAGATTAGAAAACCTGTAACCGGCAAAGAGGGAATGATTGGTAAGATTGGAGTTGCAGAAACAGATATAAACCCGAAAGGAAAGGTATTTGTAGAAGGCGAAATATGGGATGCTTACTCTGAAGTTCCTATTAAAAAGGGCGAAGAAGTAAAAATATTATCAGTGGAGGGATTGAGATTAAAGGTCACAAGAGCCCACAGGAAACATTAAACTTTAAAAATTCTAAACCATTTACCGTAGGGGCAGAATTAGAGGTTCAGCTTGTAAATAGGGAAGATTTTTCTTTATCTGATAGTGCAGATATTATTTTTAAAAATCTGCCTGAGGATTTGAAAGATATAGTCCAACCTGAAGTTCTTACATCAATGGTCGAGATTGTTTCCCCTGTATGTGAAAAACCAGAAGAAGTTGTTTATTATCTTAGAAAAGCTCTTAAAGAGATAAATCAGATAGGTAAAGATTATGGTTTCATCATTTCTGCCCTTGGAACCCATACATTTGCCAGAAAAGAAGAAACCCATATCACAGCAAAGGAAAGGTATCTTAGGTTATTAAAAGAACTTCAGATAGTCCTTAGACAGTTTTTGATATATGGACTTCATATACATGTAGGCTTTCCAGACAAAGAAAGTGCAGTCAGAGCATACAACCTGACAATAAACTATCTACCTGTTTTTCTTGGAATATCAACAAGCTCCCCATTTTTCTATGGAGAATTTACAGGACTTCATTCATACAGGACAAAAATATTTGAACAGCTACCAAGAGCAGGTATTCCTGAATATTTTAAGGATTTTTCCCAGTTTGAAGAACTATTTTTCATTTTAAAAGATGAGGGTTTTATTGAAAGCATAAAGGATATATGGTGGGATGTCCGCATTCATCCAGACCTTGGGACTGTCGAGCTAAGGGTATGTGATTCAAATCCGGAACTTGACAGAATTGAACTGCTTATCACTCTTTTTCAGGGAATATCAATGCTGGCACAAGAAATAAGAGTTCCCGAATTTTATTATCAGATTTTAAAACAGAACAAATGGAATGCAACAAGACATTCAATCTATGGAAAATTCATAGATGTAAATAAGACATCAACCATAAAAGAAAAAGCTTTTGAACTACTTGAAGACATACAAAAGAAAGGAATATTTGAGAAACTAAAAATAGAAAACCGTATAGAACAGCTTAAAAACGTGTTGAAAAAGAAGCCTGTTTCTGAAAAAATGATACTGGTTTACAAAAAGACAAATGATATCAGAATACTGGAAAGTCTGGGTTTTATCGAAGAATGAAAGGTGTTATAGCAGCAGGAGATAGACTAACAGCCGAAGCAGGAGCTGAGGTTCTCAAAAAAGGTGGAAATGCTTTTGATGCAGCCATAGCGGCACTACTTGCAGCTCCTCTTGCAGAACCTGCACTTACAAGTTTAGGTGGTGGTGGTTTTCTCCTTGCAATCGAAAAAAATTCCCTTCCAACAATTTATGACTTTTTTGTTGATGTTCCTCCAAGAAGAGCAGAAAATCCGGATTTTTTCCCTGTTTATGTGGATTTTGGCTCTACTGTTCAGGAGTTTCATATAGGTTGTGGCTCTGTGGCTATCCCCGGTATGATTGCCGGTATATATCAGATATATAAAGAAAAAGCTTCAATGCCCCTTACAGAGCTTATAAAACCTGCATTAAAGTATGCAACCGAAGGAATTTATCTTTCAAAAATGCAGGCATCATTTGTCCAGCTCCTTGAACCTATTTTTACAGCAACAGAAGAATCAAGAAAAATCTATGCTCCCAATGGAAAGCTTATTGATGAAAACACTCTTTATAAAAATCCTGATTATGCAGAATTTTTACAAAGATTTGCAGAAGAGGGAGCATGGCTATTCTATGAAGGAGAAATAGCAGACCGGATAGACGCCCTATGCAAAAAACATAATGGATTAATCAGAAAAGAAGATTTACGCAGATATACCGTTGCAGAAAAAGACCCTGTTTATTTCAGGTTCAGGGATTATGACATTTTCATAAACTCTCCACCTTCTCCCGGAGGAGTATTAATAGCATTTACGCTGAAACTTCTTGAAAAAGAGGATTTAGGAGATTTTGGAAGCATACAGCATATATCAAAACTTATTGAAGCAATGCATACTACATATCTGTTTAGAAGGGAACACATTGACAAAAATATACATAAAACCGGCATAGAACTAATCATAGAGGACGAAAATCTGATCAAAACTTATCACAACTTTTTCAAAAAAAGGATTAATCTGTGGGGAAATACAACCCATATATCTATAATTGATGGATATGGAAACGCAGTTAGCACAACTACAACTAACGGGGAAGGTTCAGGGTATATAATCCCAGAAACAGGGATAATGCTAAATAATATGCTTGGAGAAGAAGACCTTAATCCTGAAGGATTTTTCAAATGGCCTGAGTATGTCCGACTTCCATCTATGATGTCCCCAACTGCAGTTTTAAAGGAAAACCAGATAAAACTAATTTTAGGAAGTGCAGGAAGTAACAGAATTAGGAGTGCCATTATACAAACTATTTTGAATAACATAGTTTTTAATAAAAATGTAAAAGAAGCGGTAGAACTACCAAGAATACATTATGAAAACCATGTGGTTTTTATTGAGCCTGGATATTCTGAAGAAATCATTAAAAAGGCAGAAAAAATATATGAAACAGTAGTGTTTCAAGAAAAAAGCCTTTTTTTCGGTGGTGTTCAGGCTGTTACAGGTGATTTTGAGGGGGCAGGAGACCCCCGTAGAGGCGGATACGTTATAAAAGTAGATTAATCAAACAGGGCATCAACAAAAGCCTTTGCATCAAACGGCTGTAGGTCTTCTATTCCTTCACCAACACCTATAAACTTAATAGGAATTTTAAGCTCTTTACATATTGGTATAATTGCCCCGCCTTTTGCCGTTCCATCTAATTTTGTAATTACTATTCCTGTTATATCTGTTGCTTCTTTGAAGACTTTGGCCTGATTTATTGAGTTCTGTCCTATTGTTCCATCAAGAACAAGTATAGTTTCAACAGGTTGATTTGGCATAAGTTTTTGTATTGTCCTTTTTATTTTTTGGAGTTCCTTTATAAGATGGTCTTTTGTGTGCAATCTACCTGCAGTATCAATTAGAACAATATCGTCACCTCTGCTTTTAGCTGAATTTACAGCATCATACACAACAGCTGCAGGGTCAGCTCCCGGAGAATGTTTAACAATTCTTGCCCCTGCCCTTTCTGCCCATACTTCAAGCTGGTCTATGGCTGCTGCCCTGAATGTATCTGCTGCGGCAAGAACAACAGACTTACCTTCTTTCACAAACTGGGCTGCTAACTTTCCAACGGTGGTTGTTTTACCGCTGCCGTTTATACCCAGGAACAAAATCACAGCAGGTTTCTCATTTCCAAGGTTTAGAGGTTTTTCACATTCTTTTAAAATCTCGTAAAGCTTTTCCTTAAGAAGTTCTTTAAGCTCTTCTCCGTCCTTTAATCTTCTTTTTTTGCTTTCTTTTCTTAAAAAATCTAGAATTTCCTCTGTTTCCTTTACTCCAACATCTGCCTTAAGAAGAACCATCTCAATATCTTCAAAAAGTTCCTCATCTATTTTTCTACCAAAAGATATGCTGCTAAAAGTATCAACAAATTGTTTTTTAGTTTTTTCAAGGCCGGATTTTAATCTGTCAAACATAGACTTGAACATTTTCCACCTCACGTGTATTTTTATTTAGTAAACTAATTAAGTTATACAGGTTATACATAAAATTTATTTTTACAAGCATTTAATTACCATAAAGTATAGCCGATAATAGAAAAAAAAGGAGGGTAATATGAGGATTTTATACGGATTTATTTTATCATTTTTTATTATGCTTCCGTCAATAGCTGGGGAAACAACCACAAGTGAATTACTTGATGAAGCTCAAAACTCAATAAAAGCTGCTTTTGAAAGTGGATGTGCAAAACTTGCTCCTTACGAGTTTTCTAAAGCAGAAACTTACTACTACATTGCCAGAGAAGAAACATCAAAACTAAACACAAAAGCTGGAGATGCTGCAGCTATGAAAGCAATAGAATGGGCTCTTAAAGCAATGTCAAAAAGGTATGGGGAGGAATAAAAGATGATTAAGAAAATTACCGGAACAGTTGTAATAGCAGGATTATTAATATCTGGTTGTGCCACTAAGAAATCCAGCGATACAAATCTTTTTCAAAAAAATATAAATCAAGAAATTCAAGCACTCAATCAAGAAATTGAAAAATTATACAAACTTCATGTAAAAGAGTGTGCTCCTGAAGAAATTGGAAAGGCAGAGGCTTATATTGATGCTATAGATGGTCTTGCATACATTGACCCAGATACAGGACAGATAGTAAAAACCCAAATAAAGACAATAGACAAAATTCTGTATAAAAATAAAGCTCAAAAGTATGTAGCCCTTGCAAGAAATAAGGTTTACAGTGATGTAGATGGTGATGGTATTCCTTGTTATCAAGAGATAGAACAGGGGACTAATCCATTTGAAGCGGAAAACAAAAAAGTATCACAACAGACAACTGAAAAACCGAAAAAACTCCCTGAAATTAAAGCCGGCTATAGACCTTTAAAACTCCATGCAAGAATTCACTTTGATTTTGATAAATACACAATCAAAAAAGATTACCTCCCATATCTGAATGTTATTACCAGATATCTAAAAGCCCACGATGAACTCAAAATTAAAATTGTTGGCTACACAGACAGTATAGGAAGTAAAGCTTACAATGACAGGCTTGCAAGAAAAAGAGCAGAAGCAATTAAAAGATATCTTGTGAAACACGGAATATCCCCTGAAAGAATTGAAATCATAGGGAAAGGTAAAGAAGATTATCTGTTTGACAATAAAACTCCTCTGAACAGATTTACAAACAGAAGAGCTGAATTTTTCGTAATGGAACCTACCCAATAAAGGTGAATAAATGTGGCTGCAGGGAGAACGCACGATTTAATAAATCTGTCTGTTCTTCCTGTGGCTGTTTATTATCTTCAGCCTGACAGTCCACTGGGTTTTATAGGTGGATACTTTATAGGAACTTTTTTCCTATCCCCTGATAACGATATTTTCCACTCAAAACCTAACAAACGCTGGAAAACTTTTAGATTTCTCTGGTATCCATACACAAAGCTTTTCTCCCATAGGGGAATATCCCATATTCCTGTTCTGGGAATGCTAACTAAATTGTTATATCTTACTGTTATATTTTCTATAATATCTGCAATTATCCTTATACCTATTTATTTTTACAGACCTGATTTATTTTCACAGGTTGATATAAATCCCCGAATAATAAAAGGATACCTTTTACATCCTTTCACAGTTTCTTTCTTTTTTGGTCTTATACTATCAGAGATAGTTCATATAATTACTGATATCATATATTCAGCAATGAAAAAATTGAAGGTGCTATAGAAGGGAAATATGAATTTTAAATCAATTCCGCTGTTTAAAGTTTTCGGCATTCAGGTAAACCTTGATTTTAGCTGGTTTATTGTATTTTTCTTAATTACATTTACTCTGGCAGAAGCTTTTTATCCTTATTATTATCCTGGGCACAGCTTTCTGGTCTATTTATTTGTAGGTGCCATATCTGCAATACTGCTATTTGCTTCTGTTCTGCTACATGAGTTATCCCATTCAATTGTGGCAATAAAGCATGGTATTCCTGTAAGAGAGATAGACCTTTTTATATTCGGTGGAGTGGCTATGATAGAAGAAGAAGCCCCTTCTCCGAAAGTAGAATTTTTGGTTGCCATTGCAGGTCCTCTATGTAGCTTTGCACTGGCATTTTTATTTTTTATACTGGCTTATTTTTACCCTCAAAATGACTTACTAAACGGGATAATAAACTATCTTATGTATGTTAATCTTGCCCTTGGTCTATTTAACCTTGTTCCTGCTTTTCCACTGGATGGAGGGAGAATTCTAAGGTCAATAATCTGGGCTAAAAAAGATATTATTACAGCTACTAAGGTAAGCAGCTGGACAGGGACAATGTTTGCTTATTTCCTCATGCTTCTGGGACTGTTATCCTTAATACAAGGAAGTTTTATTAATGCCTTGTGGTATGGATTTTTAGGACTATTTTTGAAAAATGCTGCCAAGGTAAGTTTTGAACAGACTAAACTATCTGTAATTCTCTCACAATACAAAGTCGAACAATTTATGCATACTATAAAGCCCGTCTTACCGGATGAAACCATATCGGAGTTTATGCTTCACCATTATCCTATGTATAACACAAGAATATTTCCGGTTATTGGGAAAGATGGGAAAATTTATGTTGTGGATATTTTTGATATTAAATCTATTCCACAAACCCAGTGGGATACAATTAAGGTGGCTGATATAGCAAAACCACTTGTAGCCTACGTAAGCCCTTACGATACGTTAATGAAAGCCTTAAAATTAATGAATAGATACCAGCTTAATGAACTACCTGTGATTTATGGAAATACAGTTTTGGGAATAATAAAACGGGATGTTATAGAAAGTTTATTAGAAAGATATATGTTACAGGAAAAATTTGGAAGGTGAAAAAATGAGAATATTTATTCTTATAACTGGCTCCGAGTTTACATATGGTCTAAAACAGGAAAAAAATTCTCTTTTTATAGCAAAAGAAGCCCTTAAAAGAGGTGCAGATGTTGTTGGAACAGCAATAGCCCCTGATGATATCTATACAATCCAATATTTTCTAAAAATGGGGCTGGACAAATCTGATGTGGTAATTGTATCAGGGGGACTAGGACCCACTGAAGATGATGTAACCCGGGAAGCTGTATCAGAAGCCATCGGAGTTCCTCTTATATATGATGAACAGTGGCTAAAAAGGATCAAAGAAACACTTAAACAGCAAGGTAGGGAAATTACAGATGATATTAAGAAAATGGCAAGGCTCCCTTATGGCGCTAAAAAAATAGAAAATCCGGTAGGAAAAGCCCTTGGATTTATAAAAGTCCTTGATGATGTCCAAAAGGCTGTTGTATGTGTTCCAGGTGTCCCTTCAGAAATGAAGCCAATGGTTTTAAAAGCCTTTGAATTACTTGGTTTAAATGAAACTAAAGGATTTATTCATCTGTTCAGAACATTTGGCAAGCCTGAAGCAGAAATTAATTATATGCTGAAGGATATAGAAAATCTTGTTTTAAATAGTTCACCTAAAGGTGTTGATATATACGTTGTAGAAAAAGAAAGCTTTTTTCTTGAAAACAAAGTAAAAGTAATCAGAGAAAGACTTGGAGAATTAATTTATACAGAAGAAGAAAAGGAAATGGAAGAAGTTGTGGGGAATTTACTCAAGGAAAAAAGTAAAACCATCTCCACTGCAGAGTCTTCAACAGGAGGATTAATAGCTGCCAGAATAGTAAATGTCTCCGGTGCTTCTGAATATTTTATGGGTAGTATTGTTTCTTACTCAAATCAAGTAAAGATTAATCAACTTGGAGTAAACAAAAAAGATATTGAAAAATACGGTGCTGTTAGCGAAACCGTTGGCAGACAGATGGTTGAAGGGATAAAAAAACTTCTTAAAACAGATATAGCTTTATCTGACACAGGAATTGCAGGTCCAACAGGTGGAACACCTGAAAAACCGGTAGGTTTACATTATGTAGGTTATTCAGATGAAAATAAAACGGAAGTTCATAGGGTAGTATTTAAAGGAGAAAGAAATGATGTTCGCCTTGCTGTATCCCAGTTTGCACTAAACCTTGTCCGGTTAAACCTCAGGTAGTATAACCTCAACCCTGTTTCTACCTTTTTCTTTGGCCAGATAAAGTGCTTGGTCTGCTCTTTGGACAATACTATCAGGAGTATCTTCCGGAGTTGCTTCTGTAACTCCGAAACTTGATGTTACTTTTCCTACTTTATCAAAGTTATACTCTTCAATTTTCTTTCTTAATTTCTCTGCTAAAATTCTTGTTCCGCTTATATCAGTTTCAGGGGCAATAATAACAAATTCCTCACCACCCCATCTGGCAAATATATCTGTGTCCCGAATATTCTCTTTTACTATTTTTGCTATTGTTTTCAGGACATAATCTCCTACCTGATGACCATAGGTATCATTAATTTTCTTGAAATGGTCTATATCAAATATTATAAGTCCAAGGGGGCGGTTATATCTTTTAACTTTCTTCAGTTCATTTTCAAGTAAATGGTTAAATTTACCTTTGTTGTATATTCCTGTTAAAGCATCTGTTTCAGAAAGTGTTTTAAATTTCTCACTTCTTTTGATTATATTTATTAATAGTGCAAACACAGCTAAAATAGACAGTTCTACAGAAGCATACATTATGATAAATGCTTCGTTAAATATGGAAATAGTATTGTCTTTTTCATAATAAACCAGATAACCAACTTTTTTTCCGGTGATATTTTTAATTACGATAAAAGAAACTACATAGTAATTTCCATTTATTTTTATATCAACAGCAAAGTTAGAAAACTTTTCAAGCCTATTTTTTATTTTTTCCTTCAGAGATAGATTAATCTGAGCAAATATTTCAGGAGGTATTACATAACTTTTTAAATCAGAAGATTCGTAGTAGAAATTTTTATCAAACTCACTTTGGATATATGTTTTTCTAATTTCCTTTGATAAAACACTAAATAAGACATCTTTGTAAATAAGAAATATATATTCTCCTTTAAATATTTTTCTAAGTTCATCTTTTAAGGCTTCATAAGGGAGAATAATCTCAACTGTTCCTAAAAACTTATCTTTGTAGTAAAGTTCATAAGGAAATTTAAAACCTCCTGTAAACTTTTCTTTTTTTTCTTTTGCAAAAATAATATCTATTTTTTTGCTCTTTTTCTGGGAATCTCCAAATTTTTCTGGTCTATGAAATCTTAAAAAAACAGTTCCATCAGGCAATCTAATCTGGATGAACTTTATCCCATACTTCTGCATATCTTTGTATAGGCTTTCATATCTGTCTAATAATATCTTTCTTAATTTTTCCTTTTGAACTGATTGGGCATTTTCAATTGAATACAAAAGTCTCAGGAAATTTTCATCATTAAAATATCTTTTTTGAACAAAATCTATAACCATTTTGTAACCATTAAGAGTAGCTTTGAATTCGGCAGCTGCTTTTACAATTTTTTGATTTAAATAAATCTGCTTATTTTGTTCCTTTTTCTGAGAAAAAAGAAAAAAGATAGCTATAGACAAAATAAGAAAAATTGATATATATATAAGCACCGATTTTTTTATTTTGGCTTCCATACTCTTTAAGTTATAGTATTTATATGCATTTAGTCAAACAAAAGAGGTGAGATAATGGCAGAAAAATTATGGGGCGGTAGATTTTCAGAAGGAACTGATGAATTTGTTGAGGAGTTTACCGAAAGTGTTTCTTTTGATAAGGAACTGGCTTTATATGATATAAAAGGAAGTATAGCCCATGCCAGAATGCTGGGAAAACAGGGAATTATTCCACAGGAAGATGCAGAAAAAATAATAAAAGGTCTTGAAGAAATCAAAAAAGAGATAGAAGAAGGCAAATTCCAGTGGAAGAAAGAGCTTGAAGATGTTCACATGAATATTGAAAAGGCATTAATTGAAAAAATTGGTGATGTAGGAGGAAAACTCCACACAGGAAGAAGCCGAAACGACCAGGTAATAACAGCCTTCAGGCTGTATCTCAAAGAAGAAACAAACAATATAATCCAGCTTTTACGACAGCTAAAAAAAGCACTTTTAGAAAAAGCAAAAGAAACTGTTGATATAGTAATGCCTGCCTATACTCATTTGCAAAGGGCACAGCCAATAAGAATGGCACATTATTTTTTAGCTTATCTGGAAATGTATAACAGGGATGAGAAAAGATTTTCAGATACATTAAAACGTATAGACCAGATGCCTCTTGGAAGTGGAGCACTGGCAGGAGTTGATTTCCCAATAGATAGAGAGATGACTGCAAAAGAATTAGGATTTTCTCAAATCATGAGAAACTCCCTTGATGCTACAGCTTCAAGGGATGCAATAATTGAATTTTTATCTGATGCAGCGATTTGTATGTCTAACCTATCAAGACAATCAGAAGACCTAATAATATGGAATTCCACAGAATTCTCCTTTGTTGAACTTCCTGATAAGCTAACAACAGGCTCTTCAATAATGCCCCAGAAAAAAAATCCTGACGTTTTAGAGCTTATACGTGGAAAAACCGGAAGGGTCTATGGTGACTTAGTTGCACTCCTTACTATAGTAAAAGGTCTTCCAATGGCTTATAACAGAGACCTGCAGGAAGATAAAGAACCGGTTTTTGATGCAGTTAGAACCCTGAAAGGTTCAATAATAGGAATGACAAAGATAATAGAAGGTCTAAAACCAAGAAAAGAAGTTATGGAAAAAGCTGCAGGTGGATTTGCTTTGGCTACTGATCTTGCTAACTACCTTGTTAGAAAGGGAATGCCTTTTAGACAGGCACACCACGTTGTTGGACAGATAGTCGGTTATCTAACACAGCAAAACAGAGAACTGGAAAGTATTACACTGGACGAGCTTAAAAAGTTTTCGCCGCTTTTTGATGAAGATGCCCTTAATATCCTCAACCCTTATTATGTTGCAGATGCCAGAAAATCTTATGGCGGAACAGCGAAAGAAAGGATTTTAGAGCAGATTAAATACTGGGAAGAAAAATTACAATGAACGTCAGGCTTTTAGACTGGCAGATAAAAGCTATAAAAGAAGCTGTCCAGCAGGTTTTTGGCAATGAAGCAAAAGTGTATGTATTTGGAAGCAGAGCAAATCCTGAGCAAAAAGGCGGAGATATAGATATTCTGGTGCTTGTTCCAGATTTGGAGGACAAATATAAGAAAAAAAATAAACTCTTAGCCCAGCTTTACAAAAGGCTTGGAGAAAGAAAAATAGATCTGATTATTACAGATAGCATTAAAAATGATATAGAAAAGGAGGCTGTAGAAAAAGGAGTTTTACTGTGAACATAGAAACAATTCAAAAAAGATTTAATCAATATCTAAATGAAGAAGAAAAACACTTACAAATCTTAAAAGAAGACATTAAAACATTACAGCAGTTTTATCCTTTTAAAGCAGACACAATAGAAAAACTTTTGACAGATAAAGAATATCTAAGGATTTTAGACCAGCTGACATATAGATTTATGAAATTTCAGGATACACTTGCAAAACTGATAAGATATTACCTTCTTTTGAAAGGTGAGAATGTGGAAAATATGTCTGTTATAGACATTGTAAATCTTGCAGAGAAATTAGGAATAAGTATAAATGAAGAACTATGGTTTGAGATGAGAGCCTTAAGAAACAGCCTTACACATAAATACGCACAGGATTATCAGCAGATGGCAGAGGCTTTAAACCATCTTGTAGATTTTATTGATATATTTGAAAAAATTCTTAATGAGGTGAGGCAGTGATAGTAATATTTGACGTTGATGGTGTTTTGATAGATGTTACAAAATCTTACCATTACTCAATTTATGACACTGTTAAATATTTTGCAGAGGAAAAACCAAGGGAAGAACTACTTGATATAAAGTTTTCATTTAATATAAACAACGACTGGGATGCCTCAATAGCAGGAATACTTTATGCAAAATCAGGATTATCCCTTTCCCAGTTCAAAAAAGAGTTTGCCCCATTTAGCCAGTCCCTTGATGATATGTTCAGATACGCACAGGAAAAAGGAATTGAGCTGCCTGATTATAAAGAGCTTGTTCAGGTATTTGAGGATTTTTATCACCAGCATAGAGAAAGGGAGGAGACGATTTTCCCCCATGATGTTTTAGAAAGGGTCAGAAAAAAAGCAGATATATTAGGAGTTATCACCGGAAGACCATTTTCAGACCTTGACTATTCCTTCAAAAAATTTGACCTGTATAAATATTTTGATTACATAATCACAGAAGATGATATTCCCCAGCCGGAGCTAAGAAAACCATCCTCTTATCCTTTGAAACTATTTTTTGAAAAAGTTGAGTTTGATAATCCTGTTTTTTATATAGGGGACACAAAGGCTGACAAAAAAATGGTAGAAAGCTTCAACAAGGAAGAAAACAAAAATGTCAGATTTATCCTTTACCAAAATGAACATAATAAAGATTTAGAGGCAGAATACAAAATAAAAGCTCCAGACGAAATATGTGAAATACTAAACAGCTATGATTATGCGCAGGAGTGAGAGATGATAATCACAATTGATGGTCCTGCAGGTTCAGGGAAATCAACAATTGCTAAGATGCTGGCAAAAGAGCTTGGATTTACCTATATAGATACAGGGGCTATGTATAGGGCAGTTGCCCTTATGGTAAAAAGAGAAGGAATAGATCCTGATAATGCCAATGCTGTTGTTGAGCTTATGAAAAAAATTCAGATAGATCTTAAGCCTGCAGAAAATGGGGTGCAGGTTTTCCTTAATGGTGAAGATGTATCAAGAGAAATTAGAACAGAAGAGATAGGGAAAATAGCCTCAAAAATAGCAAGACACTCAGAAGTCAGAAAAATACTGGTTCAGATGCAAAGAGAGTTAGGGCTAAGAGCAAAAAATGTAGTGATAGAAGGTAGAGATACAGGAACGGTCATATTTCCTGATGCAGATATCAAGTTCTTTTTTACAGCCTCACCTGAAGTTAGAGCAGAAAGAAGATACAAGGAACTAAAGGAAAAAGGATTAAATATAAGCTATGAGGAAATCTTAAAAGAAATAAAAGAAAGAGACCATTTAGATGAAACCAGAAAAGATAGTCCCCTCAGACCTGCTGAAGATGCAATTATAATTGATACCACTGATAAATCTTTGTCTGATGTTTTTCAAAATGTTTTGAAAATTATTAAAGATAGATTAAAAAATTCAGGTTAAAATTTGAGTCTGTCAATCGCAGATTTTCGACCTTTAATTGAGACAAAATCTCACGAGAAATTTGGCTAAAATTTAAATCTCGGCTTTGTGTATCAATAATTTGTCGATCTCCAGGGATTTTTGCGGGATTAGAGGTCGACTGAAAATTAACTCAATTTGACAAGGACTATAATTTTTCGTATATTTAATTTCAACCAGATATATCAATGGCTATTTGACAATAGAATATGAAATCAATTTCAGGGTTTTTAGAGTGCCTATGAGGAATTGAAACCTCCTTCAGCCCAAATACTGTCAATTCCGTTCGTGTGTTTTTAGCGTGCCTATGAGGAATTGAAACTAGGGATTTTTCTTTTAATAGCTATTTGTTTTGCAAGGTTTTTAGCGTGCCTATGAGGAATTGAAACTCCTCATCGGTTATCTGCATCTTCCCTTTTTTGCCTACGTTTTTAGCGTGCCTATGAGGAATTGAAACACTCCCTTTTAATATATCGGTAATCTGTGAACTACGCAGTTTTTAGCGTGCCTATGAGGAATTTTCAACTTAAAGGTTTATCAGCCTAAAACTTTTTAAATCCCTATATTCTGTATAATCAAAACAGGTTCTATTATAATAGTCATTCATAAAATCATAGTTTAAGGAGTTTATTTGAAAAGCCTTATAAAGTTTTCATTTTCCAGATTTTCTGAGATTTACGATAAGGAGGCTGTTCTGCAAAAGGAAGCAGCCAAAATTTTGATAGACTTTGCACAAATAGAAGACGGAAAAGGTTTAGACCTTGGATGCGGCACAGGATTTTTATACAGATTTTCAAACTGGCAGGATTTGACGGGCATAGATATAGCCCTTGATATGCTAAAGTTTTATAAAAAATTCAATAATAGCTGTCTTCAGGCAGACATGGAATATCTCCCTTTCAAAAAAAACACCTTTGATTTCGTTGTTTCTAACTTCTCAATCCACTGGGCAGACCTGAAAAAAACCATAAAGGAAGTCCAGAGAGTCTTAAAACCAAAAGGAGATTTTATTTTTAATATTCCAGTGCAGGGAAGCCTTGAAGCAGTAGAACAAATGCTGGGGAATACCCAGTTTGATTTTTTATGTGTTCCTGAAATTCTAAAAACCCTAAAAGAAAATAATTTTGGAATAGAGAATTTCTTCATAAAAAATTTAGAAATGGAATTTCAGGACGGATACTATCTGCTTATGCATCTACACAAAACAGGGGTTGCCATTAACACAAAAAGCCAATCTTTAGGGGAGAAAAGAAAAATAGTTCAAAAATTCAAATCTTATCAAAAACCTGTAAAACTCAACTACAAACTACTCTTTGTAAAGGCATACACTACTTAAAAATTTTTGTCCTGAAAACCCTCATCTGCTTTCCATCAACAACTTCAAATTCAGGAGGAAGAATTTCTTCTATTGTATGAAGTTCTTTTATTCCATACTGGCTGCACAGGACATTTATTGATTTTATAATTTCATCTTTTTCCATAACAGCTGTTTCCCAGTAAGTAGCAAAAACAAGATTGCCATCCTTATCATGAATTGCCAGTCTTAGTTCGTCTACGACCTCTTGTTGAGGGTCACCATACATTGTTAATGTCCCGTAAAGCTCTTTTTCTTCCACAACTTACTCCTTGAAAAATTTTTAAGCAGGAAAAAATTTTAACACCAAATTTGATAAAATTAATGAAATTAATCTCAATTTTTCCGGAGGTTATATGCCTTACAGACTTTATCAAGAAGAAAAGCAGAAAGCTGTAAATATTCTTAATGATATAAAAGTAAAGCTTTATAACAAAGGCTGGTTTCCTGCAACAAGCGGAAATCTTTCTTATAAACTCCATGATGACCCTCTTTATTTTGCGATAACCAGCAGTGGAAAGGATAAAGGCACTGTTACCCATGAAGATGTTATTTTTGTGGACAAAGATGCAAAACCTATAGAAAAAACAAGACTAAAACCATCAGCAGAAACAAAAATCCACTCCCAGATATACCAGAAAACAGACGCAGGCTGCGTTATTCATATTCATACGGTAAATAACAATTTTGTGTCTCAGGTCTATTTTGAGGATAGATTTGTTCCACTAAAAGATATGGAAATGATAAAAGCACTGGATATCTGGAAAGAAGATGCCTTTGTTAAAGTTCCTATAATAGAAAACTGGTTTGATTTAGACAAACTGGCAGAAGAAGCAGGCAAAGCAATCAATCCGGAAGTTCCCGGATTACTAATTAGAAATCATGGAATTTATGCATGGGGTAGAAATGAGTTTGAGGCAAAAAGACATATAGAAGCATTTGAATTTATGTTTGAATACATGAAAGATATGATGCTTTTTACCGGTAAAAAATTTTAGGAGGTGGGTCCAATGCCAAAAATAGTTTTTAGAGATACAGGAGAAACAATAGAAGGTGTAGAAGCTGTAAAAGAATTCCTTGACAAATACGGAATTACTTATGAAAGATGGGGAGTAGAAAGATTATCACCAGAGCTTAGAGAAAATTATGAACTAACACCTGAACAACAGCAGGAAATCATAGACGCTTACAAAGAAGAACTTGAGAAACTCAAAAAAGAAAAAGGATACATAACAGAGGATATAGTTGTCCTTTCTGAAAAAACCCCAAATCTTGATGATTTGATGGCAAAATTCAAAAGGGAACACCACCATGTTGATGATGAAGTCAGATTCGTTGTCGATGGAAGCGGAATATTTCCTGTAAAAATTGAGGGAAGAGTTGTTGATATTCACGTAGGCCCCGGGGATTTAATTGTTGTTCCTGCAGGTGCAAGACACTGGTTTGAACTTGATGAACAAAGAAAAATCAAATGTATTAGGGTGTTCAAAACACCGGCAGGATGGGAAGCAATATACAACGAAAATGAAAAAGCAACAATGAATGATTAGGAGGGATAAATGGGATTATTAGAAGGGAAAAAAGCTCTCATTCTGGGAGTAGCAAACAACAAAAGTATCGCCTACGGAATTGCAAAGGCATTTCACAGGGAGGGGGCAATCTTAGGGTTTAATTATCTGAACGAAAAAATTGAAAAAAGGGTAAGACCTATAGCAGAAGAGTTTGGAGCTGAAATTATTACAAAATGTGATGTTTCCTCAGATGAAGATATCAAAAATCTTGCTGAAACCGTTAGAGAAAAATGGGGAACAATTGATATTATTGTCCACTCAATAGCCTATGCAAACAAAGAATTTTTAAAGGATTATTACTACAAAGTAGATAGAAAATCATTCCTTGAGGCTATGGATATAAGCGTTTACTCTTTTACTACAATTGCAAGGGAATTTATGGATATGTTTAATGAAGGGGGTAATCTCCTTACACTCTCCTATTATGGAGCAGAAAAAGTAGTTTATAACTACAATGTTATGGGTGTTGCAAAAGCAGCATTAGAAGCTTCTGTAAAGTATCTTGCAAGGGATTTAGGTAAATTAAAAAATATCAGGGTAAACGCTATTTCTGCAGGTCCAATTAAAACCTTAGCAGCCTCAGGAATTTCCCAATTTTCTGAAATACAAAAAATAGCAGCAGAAAGAGCTCCTCTCCAGAGAACTGTTACAATTGATGAGGTAGGAAATGCAGCACTTTTCCTGTGTAGCGACCTTGCTTCAGGTATAACAGGGGAAATTCTTTATGTGGATGCAGGATATAATGTAATTGGAATGTGATTAAAGACTTTTTATAAAATTAAGTGCCGTTCTACCGCTGAGGCTTCCTGCCTCAGTGGCATATTCCATTGCAAGTTTATGTAGTTTTTCTTTTTCAATATTAATCCCAAACTTTTCAGCATAAAACTCAACAATACTTAGATATGTTCTTTTATCAAACTTGTAAAACCCAAGTCTTAGACCAAATCTATCAATTAGGGATAGCTTTTCTTCAAGGATATCCGATGTTCTGGAATACTCATCAGCTCTGTCAGAAAATTTAATAGGAATAAGGTTCTTCTTGTTAGATGTTACATAAAAAAGCAGATTATCAGGAATTTCGTATATTCCACCGTCTATTATTGTTTTGAATTCTTTGTAATCCTTTTCCTGTTCTTCAAAAGAAAGGTCATCTATGAAAATAATAAATCTAAATTCTGGATTTTCATGAATTAGATTATAAAGCTTAAAGATATTCAGGATATCTTCTTTTAGAACCTGTATTAGTTTTAGACCTTTGTTTGCAAATATTGGAAGCATTGCCTTCACAATGGAAGACTTACCTGTTCCCCTTTCTCCCCATAAAACTGCGTGGTTTGCGGGATTGCCTTTAACAAACTTTTGTGTATTTTTCAAAAGCTTTTCTTTCTGATAATCAATGCCAATAAGGGAGTTTATATCTATTTTTGAGTAGTTTTTTATAGGAGTTAAAGAGTTGTTATGAAAAAGGAAGGCATCCGCCTCCCTGAAATCTGCTTTTAAATCCTCTGAGCCAATTAGTTTATCAATTTTTGATAAAACTCTATTTAATAGTTGACTATCTATCTTATCCATTTAACAGCTGGGATAGTATTTTATTTACAATTTTTGGATTTGCTTTACCTTTTGTTGCTTTCATTACCTGTCCAACGAAAAATCCCATAAGCTTTGTATTTCCGGATTTATATTTCTCAACTTCTGCAGGGTGATTTGCAAGCACTTCCTCAACAATTTTTCTTATTTCTCCTTCATCAGATACCTGTTTAAGTCCTTTTTCCTCAACAATCTGTTTTGGTTCTTTGCCTGTTTTGAATACTTCTTCAAAAACTTCTTTTGCAATCTTAGATGATATTGCTCCGCTGTCTATAAGTTCAACAATCTGGGCTATATGCTCTGGCTTTACAGGACTTTCTGTTATATCAAGTCCTTCCTCATTTAGCTTTCCTAAAAGCTCATTGATAATCCAGTTTGCTATCGCCTTTGGATTTTTTGAATAGGCTTCAACTGCTTTTTCAAAGAAAATCGCTCTGTCTTTATCTGCGACCAGAACCTCTGCATCATATTCAGTCAGCTTAAGCTCCTGAACATATCTTTTTTCTTTTTCATCCGGTAGTTCCGGAAGGCTTTCTTTAATCTGATTTATAAAAGCTGCTGTTATTCTTACAGGTATAAGGTCTGGGTCAGGAAAGTATCTGTAGTCATGGGCTTCTTCTTTTGTTCTCATTGTGAATGTTTTGCCTGTTTTTTCATCAAAAAGTCTTGTTTCCTGAACTATTTCACCGCCTTTTTTCAAGATTTTTGCCTGTCTTTCTATCTCATACTCAATAGCTTTCTGAACAAATCTAAAGGAGTTTATATTTTTAATCTCAACCTTTGTTCCAAATTTTTCTTCACCTTTAGGCCTGAGAGAAATATTTACATCACATCTAAGCTGCCCCTTTTCCATATCTGCATCAGATACGCCAATATATCTCATTATGTTTCTCAATTTTTCAAGATAAAGTCTTGCTCCTACAGCAGAACGGATATCAGGCTCAGAAACAATTTCCATAAGAGGTGTTCCAGCCCTGTTTAAATCTACGTAAGAGTATTTCCCTTCATGTATTGTTTTTCCGGCATCTTCTTCCATGTGGAGCCTATGAATTCTTATTCTTTCTGTTTTTCCATCAACTTTTATGTCTATATATCCATCTGTTGCAAGTGGTTTATCATACTGGGAAATCTGGTATCCTTTTGGCAGGTCTGGGTAGAAATAGTTTTTCCTTGCAAATACAGAAAGCTCATGAACTTTGCAGTTTAAAGCAAGGGACGCTTTTATTGCATACTCAAGGGCTCTTTTATTTAAAACAGGTAAGCTACCGGGCATTCCTAAACATACCGGACATACGTTTGTGTTAGGCTCAGCTCCATACTCAACTTTACAGGAGCAAAAACATTTGGTCTGGGTTGCCATCTGAACGTGGACTTCAAGACCAATTACAGGTTCAAACTCTCCCATTATATTCTCCCTGTTTTTATTATTGTCTATAGATTAGCAAAATTCCCTTTAATTGTGAAGCACATAGTATAATAACTACTACACACAAAATACGGAGGATTTTTATGGAATATCATGTAAAGGATTTATCCCTTGCAGACAAAGGAAAACTTAGAATTGAATGGGCAGAAAAAGATATGCCTGTCCTGAGACAAATCAGAGAAAGATTTGAAAAAGAAAAACCTTTAAAAGGTATTACAATAGCTGCATGCCTTCATGTCACCACAGAAACAGCAAATCTAATGATAACCCTGAAAGCAGGCGGAGCAGATGTTTATCTAACGGCTTCAAATCCATTATCTACTCAGGATGATGTAGCAGCTGCACTGGTTAAATATTTTGATATTCCAACATTTGCAATTCATGGGGAAGATACAGAAACCTACTATCAACATATAAAAGAGGTTTTAGATAGAAAACCAAATATAACAATGGATGATGGCGGAGATTTAATATCAACGCTCCACAAAGAAAGACAGGAACTTATCCCAAACATATACGGTGGAACAGAAGAAACAACCACCGGAGTAATTAGATTTAAAGCTATGGAAAAGGATGGAGTTCTAAAATTTCCTGTAATAGCTGTGAATGATGCTTATACAAAACATCTTTTTGATAACAGATATGGAACAGGACAATCAACAATAGATGGAATACTCAGGGCAACAAACAGACTCCTTGCAGGCTCTGTGTTTGTAGTAGCCGGTTATGGCTGGTGTGGTAGAGGAGTAGCAATGAGAGCTGCAGGTATGGGGGCAGAGGTAATTGTTACTGAGGTAGACCCATTAAAAGCCCTTGAAGCCAGAATGGATGGATATAGGGTTATGCCTATGAAAGAAGCAGCAAAAATAGCTGATTTTATTGTTACGGTAACAGGAAATATTAATGTTGTTGATAAAGAACATTTTGAAGTTATGAAAGATGGTTGTATAGTTGCGAACTCGGGACACTTTGATGTTGAGATAAACCTAAAAGTTCTCAGGGAAATGGCAGTTTCTCAAAGAGATATAAGGGAAAATGTAAGGGAATATCAGCTTCCAGATGGTAGAAAAATATATGTTCTTGCAGAAGGAAGACTGGTAAACCTTGCAGCAGCAGAAGGACATCCAGCCGCAGTTATGGATATGTCCTTTGCAAATCAGGCATTATCTGCCGAATACCTTGTCAAAAACCATCAAAAGCTACAACCTAAAGTATATAAAGTCCCTGATGAGCTTGACTTTGAAGTGGCCAGACTTAAACTAAATGCAATGGGAATAAAGATAGACCAGCTAACTGACGAACAAAAAAAATATCTATCAAGCTGGGAACACGGAACATAATATGAATGTAAAACCTGAGATAAAACAGCAGATTTTAGATGAGATATTTAAACTTTTAGATAAGGATAAAGTATGTGTTATATTGTTCGGTTCTTCTGCTTTAGATAAAGGCTCCAGATATTCTGATATTGATATTGGACTTTTTTATACTGAAGAAATAGAAGATGAGATTTTTTTAAATCTGAAAGAAAATCTAAATTACTGGGTTGATACAGCACGGATTATAGATTTAGTTGATTTCCAGAGAGTTAATTTAGATTTTTTAGAGTTTGCCCTTAAAGGAGCTATTATATGGCATGCGGGGAAAGAGTTCTTAGAAAACTTACTCAATCAGAAAAGGCTTTTGAAAAGTTGAAAGAAATAGAATCTTTAGCAGACGAATTAGAAAAGGAAATTTTATATGAAGTTTCTGCAAAAAGATTTGAGTATACATTTGAAAGTTTATGGAAAACTATAAAAGTTTTTTTAGAAGAAGAAAAAGGAATTGGGTGTAATTCTCCAATGGATTGTTTTAAACAATTTTATAAAACCATGAATTTAGATGAACAATATGAAGATAAAATTCCTAAAACAGTAAGATTTAGAAATGAGATTGTGCATATTTATGATTATGAAACAGCTGAGTTTATATACCACAACCTTGAAGATATAGTGGTTCCTTTATTTGGGGAAATAATTGATAAAATAAGAAACTATTGTCAAAATAAAGGAGGATAAATATGACAAGGGAAGAAGCTATCAAAATCTTACTTGAAACTGATGAAGAGTTTAGAAAATGGCATGAAGAAAGAGAGGAATTAAAATGGAAAATTCATAAATTAGAAAAACATTATCCCCCTGACCCTGAACTTGAAGCAGAAGAAGAAAGACTTAAAAGAAGAAAACTTTATTTAAAAGACCTTATGGAACAAAGGATAAAAGAATTTTTAGAAAAAAATCAGTAGAGGTAAAAAATGAGAAGTGATATTGTTAAAAAAGGCTTTGAAAGAGCGCCACACAGAAGTTTATTAAGAGCCTGTGGCCTTACAGAAGAAGACTTTAACAAGCCTTTTATCGGGGTCGCAAACTCCTATATAGATATTATTCCCGGACATGTTCATCTAAGGGAATTTGCACAGATTGTTAAAGATGCAATAAGAGAAGCCGGTGGTGTCCCATTTGAATTTAATGTGATTGGTGTTGACGATGGTATTGCAATGGGACACTCAGGAATGCATTATTCCTTGCCAAGTAGAGAAATCATAGCTGACGCAATAGAAACTGTTGTAGAAGCACATAAACTTGATGCACTGGTATGTATACCAAACTGTGATAAGATTGTCCCTGGTATGATGATGGCTGCTGCCAGATTAAACATTCCGGTAATATTTGTTAGCGGTGGTCCTATGGCAGCAGGTCATTTGCCGGATGGTAGGCCAATAGACCTTGCAACTGCCTTTGAAGCTGTCGGTGCCGTAGCTCAGGGACAGATGACAGAAGCAGAACTTAAAGTTATAGAAGAAAATGCCTGTCCTTCATGTGGTTCCTGCTCCGGTATGTTTACGGCAAACTCTATGAATTGCCTGGCAGAAGCTCTTGGAGTAGCACTTCCAGGGAACGGTTCAATCCTTGCAATTGACCCGAGAAGACAAGAACTTGCCAGACAGGCAGGAAGACAGATTATTGAACTTGTTAAAGCAGACCTTAAGTTCAGGGATATAGTAAATGAACAAACAATAGAAAATGCTTTTACCCTTGATATAGCAATGGGCGGTTCTTCAAACACAGTCCTACACCTTCTTGCGATAGCTTATGAAGCAGGAATTGAGTTCCCACTGGAAAAAATAGATGAAATATCAAGAAGAACGCCAACACTATGTAAACTTGCACCTGCAAGCCAGTATCATATGGAGGATTTAGACAGAGCAGGTGGTATATCGGCGATTTTAAAAGAATTATCCAAAAAAGGATTATTACATCTTGACAGACCTACCGTAAGTTTAAAAACACTTGGAGAAGTTATTGAAGATGCTGAAATAAAAGACCCTAATGTAATAAGACCAATAACAAACCCTTACAGTGAAACAGGTGGTCTTGCAATACTGTTTGGTAATATTGCCCCAGATGGAAGCGTTGTAAAAGCTGCTGCTGTGGACCCATCGATGCAAGTCTTCAAAGGCACAGCAGTATGTTTTGACAGTGAAGAAGAAGCTATTTCAGGAATATTTGGTGGAAAAGTCCAAGAAGGCAATGTTGTTGTAATTAGATATGAAGGTCCAAAAGGTAGCCCAGGAATGAGGGAAATGCTTTCCCCAACCTCAGCAATAATGGGTATGGGGCTTGGAGATAAAGTTTCCCTCATCACAGATGGAAGATTTTCAGGAGCTACAAGAGGAGCTTGTATAGGACATATTTCTCCTGAAGCTGCAGCAGGAGGACCGATAGGGATAATTCAGGATGGAGATGAAATTTTAATTGATATACCAAACAGAAAACTGGAGTTGTTAATTTCCGAAGAAGAGTTTGAAAAAAGGATGAAAGAATTTAAACCAAAACAAAAAGAAATCAAAAGCAGATGGCTCAGAAGATATGCAAAACATGTGGCATCTGCCAATAAAGGTGCAATATTAGAGGATGAATGTTTTTGAGGCTAAAAAATGAAGGTTATTAAAAGTGCGGAATCTGTCTGTCAGGGACATCCTGATAAGACAGCAGATATTATATCAGATGCAATATTGGACGAGCTCTTAATTAAAGACCCTTATACAAGGGCTTCTATTGAGGTTCTTATAACAACAGGACTCGTTCATGTGTCCGGAGAGTTATCAACAGATGCTTATGTTGATATTCCTAATATTGCACGGGCTGCACTTATAGAAATAGGTTATACCAAGCCAGAATATGGTTTTGACGGTTATACAGCCGGAGTTATCTCAACAATAAGTGACCAAAGTCCAGAAATAGCTCTTGGTGTTCCATCAGAAGGAGCAGGTGATACCTGCATAGTAGTAGGATACGCAACGGCAGAGACAGAAAACTATATGCCACTTGCCTGCAATATTGCAAATAGTATTACAAAAACCATAGATGAGCTTAGGAAAGACGATATAGTTCCATTTTTTAGACCTGATGGTAAAGCAGTAGTTGTAGTTGAATATGAAAATGGAAAACCTATCCGGATAGATTCAATAACTGTCCTTGTTCAGCATGAGCCCTATGTTTCAGAGTTAGAAATAAGAGAAGCCATAGAAGAAAAAGTATTAAAACAGGTTATTCCTCAACAATACATAGATGATAAAACAAAAATTGTGATTAACCCCCTTGGTAGATTTATTATTGGGGGCCCTATGGCAGATACAGGATTAACAGGCAGAAAAATCATAGCGGATGCTTACGGAACAGCAGCAGCCTCAGGTGGTAGTGCATTTTCCGGCAAAGATCCCACAAAAATTGACCGTTCAGCATCATATATGGCAAGAAGTATTGCAAAACATATAGTTGCTTCAGGTATTGCCAATGAATGTAATGTGGAAATGGTTTATGTGATAGGGGGAGATTATCCTGTTTCTTTTAATATAAAAACAGATACAAACTTAGATACTGAAAAGCTGAACCGAAAGATAAAAGAACTTTTTGATCTTTCTCCGGCAGGAATCATAGAAAAACTTGATTTAAGGAAGCCTATTTATAAGACAACCGCATCTTACGGACATTTTGGAAGGAAAGGGGATGAATTTACATGGGAAATATTAGACAAAAAAATAATGGAGGAATTACGTAATGTCTGACAATAACCATATTTATGATTTTGATGTATTCAAGGCTCTTGTAGAGCTTGAGATTAGAAGAATTGCCAGATACGGCAAAGATTCAAAATTTTCTATAGCATTTTTATATGCACCAGACCTTGCAACTAAATTTCAAAAAAATAAAGATAAGTTAAAAGAAACAGATATAGCCTTTATACTCAGAGATAACATTAGAGCAGTAGATGTTATCTCCCCTGTAGAAGAAGACTTTGTATTTTTATTTTTTCCGGAAACCGGAAAAGAAGAGGTAGAACAAGCTATTAAAAGAATAAAAAAAGTAATCGATGAAAATATAATTCATGGAATAGCCAGCTATCCTGAAGATGGGAAAGATAAAGACTTTTTATTTACACATCTTGTTGAAATTATGAATAAAGAGCTTATTCCTGTGATTGAATTAAAATAATTTTCCTATCACAATATCATAAGTGGCATAAAGGAAAATTTCACTGAGGGAGGGATGGAAATATATAAAATCGTGGATTTCCTCTGCAGTCATTTCGTTCCTTATAGCATAAGCCATAACGTGAATTAGCTCTGAAGCTTCTATTCCAACTATTGTTGCACCAATAACATGCTTTGTTTTTTTATCAAAAACAAGTCTGACAAAACCATCTGATTCAAGCTCATCAACTGCCTTTTCATTATAAGTAAATGGATAATATCCGGAAATAGCTTCTATTCCTTTTTCTTTAGCTTGTTGTTCACTTAATCCCACATGTGCTATCTCATAAGCTGTAAAAATAGACCATGGAACAAGGGAATAATCAACTTCTATCTTTTTCTCATCAAACATATTCTTTAAGGCAACCCTAGCTTCATAAGAAGCCACATGGGCCAGCATAGGTGAGTTCACAACATCTCCACAGGCATAAATATTTTCAAAATTTGTCTGTAGATAGGAATTGGTTTTTATAAATCCTCTCTCATCCTTTTCTATTCCAATATTATCTATATCAGATGTATTTGGTTTTCTTCCTACAGAAAGTAAAATCTTGTCAACTTTTAGCTGTGAACCATCCGAAAGGTTGACAACTATTTTATCTCCAGAGACTTTATAGTCTTTTACGGAAGTTTCCAGTTTAAATTCTATTCCAAGTTTTTTGAACTTTCTCTGAAGTAGTCTTGATATATCCGGAGAAATAATATCTGAGGACAAAAGTCTATCTTTAATCTCTACTACTGTAACTTTGCTTCCATATTGGGCAGAGATATATGCTAGCTCACAACCGGCAACACCACCACCAACGATTAAAAGATTTTCAGGAAGTTGTTCCATATTTTCCAGATAATCTTCGGTTGTAATCACGTATTTTCCATCCGGAACTATACCACCGATAGAAACTGGAATGGAACCGGTAGCTACTAGAATATACTTACCTTCTATAGTTTCTGTCTTCCCATCTTCATAGGTTATTTGAACTTGATTTTGACCTACTATTTTACCTGTCCCCTTATAAACAGGAACCTTTTTGGCTTTTAAAAGCTGTGAAAGAGATTTTCTTAAGAAACCTATAGCCTCATCTTTACCTTTTTTCGCCTGTAAAAAGTCAATTGAATTGGATGACAGATTAATTCCATATTTATTGAGTAGAGGAAGTTTTTCTATCTGATGGGCTCCTGCTCGATAGTATTTTGTAGGAATACAGGCTCTGTTAAGACAGTTCCCTCCTATTTTACTCTTCTCAACTATTGCAATATTTAGTTTTTTTCTAAGAGCCGTGAGGGTTGCTTCATAACCCCCAGGCCCCATTCCGATGATTATCAGGTCATACATTTTAAATTACTCATATATTATTTTTGGTGTTATGAATATAAGAAGTTCTTTGTTTTCATAGTTTTTATAGTTATTTTTAAATAACCAACCTAACAGTGGAATTCTCATTAATCCTGGAACTCCTTTTTCTCCAACTTCTTCTGTTTTCTCAAGAATTCCACCAATAACTATAGTCTGTCCATCTTTGGCAACAACTTTACTTGTTACACTTTTAGTTTGGATAGGTGGTTGTCCAGCAACAGATTTAGAGAAGTCAGGGATATCTTGTGTTAGATCTATTGTCATAATTATATTTCCGTCTGCCGTAGTCCTTGGTATAACGTTAAGTTTTAAAACAGCTTCTTTAAATTGAACGTTGGCAACTGCAGCCCCACCTGTAGAACCAAATGTTGTATAAGGCACTTCAAAACCTTGAGCTATTTCTGCTCCTTCTCCGTCTATTGTTATAATCTTAGGTCTTGATAGTATTTTGGTTTTTCCAATTTGTTCAAGTGCTGATAATCTCATATCTATGAAATTGTTAACTGTTCCATATAAAAGACCTACAGCAGCACCTGAACCTCCTGTAACACTCGCACCAGGGAAATCAAACGCATATGAAGTTCCTGACATATAACTTGGTGTAAGACCTGTTCCTCTTGTTGTAAAGTTTCCACTTTGAGCCTGACCTCCCCACTGGATACCAAGGTCTCTTTTAAATGAAGATTGTATTTGAACAATTCTTGCTTCTATAGCAATCTGATAAGGTCTCTTAAGCAGTATATTTGAGAAATTCTTATAAATTTTATCAACTACAGATGGTATATCTGTGATACATATTTTAGGAAGAGAAGTTATTATACTTTTTTCTTTTTCAGCTGCAGTTGAAGTGATAGTTTCTCCAGAAGTTCCACCAACCTGAAGGCTTTTTTCAACTCCTATAGCTTTTGTTGTTTCTTTTGATTTGAAAATTACAGAACCATATTTTGTTAAATAGTTTTCACTTATTGTTGTCAGAAGCTCAGCAGGCTCAAGCGCCCTTACATAATAACACTTTGTAACAATATCTATTTTTTGTGCTTTAGCCAATATCTTACTTATTTTTCCAAAATTATTTCTTACTTCTACTACAGTAAGCTTATGTGTTTTTGGATCATAGGAATATTTTCCATAAGGTGAAAGTTTTTCGATAAGTTCATCTTCTATAGCTTTAAACTCTTCCGGAGCAACTGTAAGTTCTTTTTTAACAAGCATTGATTCAGCTTTTGCTTTTGCTAAAGCTGCCTCCCTCATTCTTTGTTCTTTTTCTTCTTCTATTTTGGCAAGTTTATTTGCTTCTTTTTCAAGAGGTTTTAAAAATTCAGCAACGACTTTCTTAATATTTTCAACATTTTCTTTAGAATCTCTTATATAAACTGCGTTACTTGCTTTGTAGATTTTGATTTCGGCGGTAGGTGAGGCGTTATCTTTTACTATACTGACAAATGATTCAAATACATCTTTACCAAGATATTTAACAACATCAGGTGGCACCGTAATAAGCGCATCTTCTGCCACTTTTATTTTATAGATTCCGTTTTCCTTGATATAGGTTAGACCATATTCTTTTAATGCTAATCTAAATAGAGTTTCTATTGATACTGGTCTTCTAATAGATAAGTATACAGGCATTGAAGAGTTTTTAGCTGCCTCTCTATCCCAGATAATATTTTTGTTTGAAAGCTGGGACACAACATCTATAACTGTACTAAGTTTTGCTCCATAAAACTCTGCGGATACTCTTGGTTGTGCTTTTACTCCAACCATCGACACGAAGAACATTGCCATTATTGCTATTAAAACTACTTTAATTCTCATGACCTCACCTCACTCCTACCTGATTTGAAAATCTTTGTTTGATATTCCATAGCTACCCTGAAGTATTTCTTCAGGATTCTTTTTTGTTTTAATCAACTTCGCCCTTCCATCCGGTGTTTCAATCACAATATACTTATTCCCATTTGTATCTTTGATATACCCAACAGCATTTTCTCCTTCATAAAATGGCTCAGATTCCTGTGCATTTGCTATCCATAATGAACCTATAAGAACAAAAGATACAGATAAAATTTTAATAATATTCATTTGCTCCTCCCGATTACATAAAATAAGTTGAAACTACAACTTTTATTTTATAAGCGTTAAATTGCTTTCCGGTTGCTTTCTCAATAGAGATATTATCCAGACTAAAGAATCTGTTACTTTGCCCAAGTCTTCTTAAAAACATTATTAAACTAGCTATATTCCTACTATTCATATCAAGCTGGACTTTAACTCTGTTTATTTTTATAAATGATTTATCTTTTTTCTTTGCTTTATCTGTAACTATTTCTACTCTGTCCCTTGATTTGTTATATCTCATATAAACTTCTTCAGGATTTGATACTTTAAATTCATTCATTGCCATATCTGAACGCATTGCGGCATCAGATATAAAACGGAGAATTTCCTGAGTTTGTTCTTCTGTTGGGATAACAGATTTTATTTCTTGAAGTTGTTTGTTTAAACTGTGTATTTCGGCCTTTACCTGTGCAAGTTTGTCTTCTAATTTTTTTCTAATTTCTGGACGGGCAAATCTTTTTAATCTATCTACCTGAATTTGAAGATTATTAACTTCTTCTTTTAATCTTTTTTCTTCAACTTGTTTTGGCTCGATATATAAAACATAAATACCATATAAGACAAGCACTGTTAAGATTCCAACTAATAAAATTTTTTGCCACTCAGGAAGCTCTTCCCACTGTTCTTTTATAGCATCCAAAGTTATTTCCTCCCAACTTGGTTATTTGGAGTATTTTTATTTTCCTGCGTTTTTTCTTCCTTCTTATGTTTTTTCCAGTTATTCAATCTGAAATTAAAAGCATAGTATTGAACACTTTTGTTTTTAGAAACATGTTTTTTAACTGACCTGAATTTAATTTCTGTATAGTATTGTGAAAGATTATCGTAAAAATTAGATATATATTTTGGATTAAATGAGAATCCGTTTAAATTTCCATTGGAGCGGCCAATTTCCATTTTCTTAAGCCATACACCATCTGGAAGGCTAAGTGCTATTGCTTTAATCATAGGAATAAAATCTGTTTTTGAGGATGCAAGTTTGTTAAATACAGCAATTTTCAGTTTTGTTGTTTCTTTTAGCCTTTCAGCTTCAACAACAGCTTTTTTGAGCCTGTTTATCTGTCTTTCAACATCTTTATATTTAGCTCTTTCTTGTATAAAAGCTTGTTTCTTATCTGTAAGATTGGATATATGGCTATTTAAATACACTATATAAACAATTTCTGCAGCCACTAAAAGTGCCGGAATTCCTATATAAAGAAGGCCTTTATTCGCTTTAACTGAAGGAGCAGATATACCTTTCTTTGCTACTTTAGGCTTTCTTTTTTCCGGGTTTAAATTAACTTTAATCATCCTCAAATCTCCTATAAGCTAATCCAAATGGAATGTTATATATACTTAACGGAATATTTCCCTGAAAATCTATATTTAGAGCTTTTACAGGGTCTAATTCAACAAGCGTAAATCTAGTAGAAAATTTAAGCTGCATATAAGCCTGAATTTCCGGATATTTGGCAAAAAGACCAGATGTATAAATAACTTTCGGTTCATTTATGGTAAGGAAAAAGTAATTAATCTCATTAATTAACTTATCAACAGCTTTTTCCCTCTCGTCAGGGTCTAATTCTTCATAGTTTTTTGCATCAAAGTTTAAAGATTGAACTATAACATGTTCATGGAAAAATATAAGATAAGAATCATTAATATCTAAATGAATAATACATATATTTGTTTCTTCTCTGAGTTCAGGATTATTTTTCCTTTCTGCCTCTGCCAAATTAATCAGTGCAACACCTTCTGAATCTATAATATCCGGTTCTAATCCTGCATATTTCATTATTTCTCTTATATTCTCTATATCCTCTATCTTTGAAATAACAACAAAAATAATAAACGTATCGTCTTCTTCACCTATTATGTCGTAGTCATAAATTGTATTTCCTTTTATGCTTTTTATATCTTCTCTGATATTCCATTCAACAGCTTCTTCTATTTCTTTAGGTGACATTTTTGGAATTTTTAGTGTTTTATATAATGTTGAAGCTGTTGGAATACTGACAACAGCATTTTTAATATGTAAATTTCTTTTTTCCAGCTCTTCTTTAATTAAAAGACCTGCCTGTTCTTTATTCTCAACTAATGATATTTCAAAAGGCATAATAGGAATTTCAAAATGCCCTTTTTCTTTTGAAAGAACAGCAATTCTTGCAAATCCTTTATCAAGCTGAATACCAAGAGAAGTTTTTTCCTTCTGGAGGATACTTGAAACAGGTTTTATTTTTTCCAGCACACTCATTATTTCTCTCCCCTTAAGATTAGAGGAAACGAACAGGAATTCCTCTTTACTTAATATACATTATCGGAAAAAAAGGGAAGGCTTTAAATCCCTCCCCACAACCATTATTATATAATTATAACATGTTTAATGTAATCCTAATTTCTTTTCTATTTCATATATTGCTTTTGTTGTTTTTAGAACTGCATCTGGGTTTATTGAAATTGTATCAATTCCCTGCTCAACAAGGAATTGGGCAAAATCCGGATAGTCTGAAGGTCCTTGTCCGCATATTCCAATTTTTCTTCCGTGTGCTTTTGCCGTTTTTATGACCTGTGCTATTAATCTTTTTACGGCTTCATTTCTTTCATCATATAGGTGAGCCACCAGTGAAGAATCCCTGTCTAAACCAAGAGTAAGTTGTGTAAGGTCGTTTGAACCAATTGAAAATCCATCAAAATGTTGTGAAAATTGGTCTGCAAGAACAACGTTAGATGGAAGTTCACACATCACATAAACTTCAAGACCATTCTCTCCTTTTTTGAGGCCGAATTCTTCCATAACTTTGAGGACTTTTTCACCTTCTTCTGGAGTTCTACAGAATGGAACCATCACTTTTACGTTGGTAAGTCCCATTTTGTTTCTAACTCTTAAGATAGCCTTACACTCAAGGCCAAAAGCTTCTTTAAATTGCGGAGAGTAATATCTGGAAGCTCCTCTCCATCCAATCATTGGGTTTTCTTCAATAGGTTCAAAATATTTACCACCAATAAGGTTTGCATATTCATTTGATTTGAAGTCTGAAAATCTAACTATGACTGGCTTTGGATAAAATGCAGCTGCAATTCTCGCTATACCATAGGACAGTTTTTTTATGTAATACTCTTCTTTATTGTCATATCCAAATGTTTTGTCTTCAATTATTTTTGCAAGTTCTGAGTCTTTCTCTTTGATTTCTTCAAATTTAATAAGTGCAAGAGGGTGAATACCAATATAGTTGTTTATAATAAACTCTTCCCTTGCAAGTCCTACCCCTGCGTTTGGAAGGAAAGAGAAATCAAATGCTCCTTCGGGAGAAGCCACGTTCATCATAATAGGAGTTTTCGTTTTTGGCAGTGAATTAATATCAACTTCTTCTACTTCATAATCTATTTTTCCATCATAAACATAACCTACATCCCCTTCAGCACAAGATACCGTTACGAGCTGACCATCTTTTAGAACTTCTGTTGCATTTCCTGTTCCAACGACAGCTGGAACTCCAAGTTCTCTTGCAACAATAGCTGCGTGACAAGTTCTACCGCCTCTATTAGTTACAATAGCAGAAGCTTGTTTCATAATTGGTTCCCAGTCTGGATCTGTCATATCTGTAACAAGGACATCACCGGCTTTGAAATCTTTTGCATCTTCAAGGGAATACATAAGTTTTACATTTCCGGTGGCAACTTTATCACCGACAGCGATACCTGTTACCAGGACTTTCTTTTGTCTCTCTTCATAAGGTTCGGTAATTTTATAAACAGTTATTTTTGAATGATCTTTTCTAGAGTGAATAGTTTCCGGTCTTGCCTGAACAATAAATAATTCATTTATTTCACCATCTTTAGCCCATTCAACATCCATAGGAGTCCATTTGTTGTATTTGTTTGAGTAATACTCTTCTATTTTTATAATCCAGTCTGCAAGCTTTAGCACTTCCTCATCAGTAAGACAGAACTGTTTTTGCTTTTCTTCAGGAACAGGAACAACTTTAACCCTTTCATCTTCAGTTGTTCCGTAAACCATTTTTTTATCTTTTTTCCCTAACTTTTTCTCTATAATTGCCTCATATCCCTGCTTAAATGTTGGCTTAAACACAAGCCACTCATCAGGAGTAACAGCTCCCTGAACAACCATTTCTCCTAATCCATAAGATCCATTAATAAGAACTACATCTCTAAATCCACTCTCTGTATCAAGTGAAAAACCTACCCCTGCTGCTGCAAGGTCAGAACGAACCATTTTTTGAATTCCAACTGCAAGTCCGATTGAAAAATGATCAAATCCAAAAGCTTCCCTATAGGAAATTGCTCTATCTGTAAATAAGGATGCAAAACAGCTTCTAACTGCATTTAAAAGAGATTCATCACCTTTTATATTAAGGTAAGTATCTTGCTGTCCTGCAAATGATGCATCAGGTAAGTCTTCAGCTGTTGCAGAAGAACGAACAGCAACGTCAACATAATGTTGATCATACATATGGCTAAGTTGATGGTAATAATCTATTATTTGTTGTTTAAGGTCTTCAGGAAATTCTCCTCCTTTAATCATTTCCCTAACTTCAAGACCTCTTTTTGCCAGGTCTTCAACATTATTAGGGTCAAGTCCTTTTAGGGCTTCTGTGATTTTTTCTTTTAATTGGTTATACTCAATAAAATATCTGTAAGCATCTGCAGTAACTACATAACCCATCGGAATTTTTATTCCCATAGGGGATAATCCTTTAATCATCTCCCCAAGGGATGCATTTTTACCTCCAACAAGCTCTACATCCTCAATTCCTACCTCATTAAGCCAGACTACTAATTTTCTGTCGGACATAATATATCCTCCTGATTATTCCTGTTATTTAATTCGCTGTTATTTTTGTAAAATCTGCTATTTTTTGGAACATTTTATTAATTAGTTTCATTAGGGAAAGTCTATTTTCTCTAAGTTTTTTATCTTCTACCATAACCATAACGTTATCAAAGAATCGGTCAATATATGGTTTTAGTTTAAGTAAATCTTCCAATGCTTCTGTATACTTTTTACTTTCTATATTCTGAATAAACTCTTTTTCTACTTCTTGAACTTTAGCGTATAACTCTTTTTCTTCTTCCTGTTGTAAAAGTTCCGGTTCAAACTGACCGCTAAATCCTTCAGGGATTATTTTCCCAACCCTTTTGAAAACAGTCATTATATTTTCAAATTCTGGATTTTGTTTAAGTTGCTGAATACTATTGATTTTTAAATAATTCCTATAAAGATTAAATTCTGTATCAGCTGCAACAACAGAATTTATTATATCTGTGTCGTATCCTTTCTCTTTCATATAGGCAACGAACCTTCCTTTAATGAAATCAAGGACTTCAGGAATTATTTCCTGCTGGTAAACAGTTTTCCAGTTTTTATTTATTTCAGCAAATTTAAGTATTTTTGCTTTTGCGGCTTCTTTTTGTATATCCTCAAGTATTTCCCTAAGAGAAATGTCAAGAGGCTTTTCAACAAGTATTCTAACTATTCCTATAGCATTTCTTCTTATTCCATAAGGGTCTGCTGTTGCTTTTGGTTTTTCTCCGATAGATAAGAAAGAAAGCACTGTATCCAGTTTATCTGATAAAGCGAGTATTGTTCCTATATCTGTCTGTGGTAGTTCGTCATCAGAGGTTTTTGGAAGGTAATGGTCATATATAGCCCTTGCAACTTCAGGTTTTTCGCCTTGTTTTTCTGCATAATGCATTCCCATTATGCCCTGTAATTCATCAAACTCTTTGACCATTTCTGTAAGGAGATCACATTTTGAAAGTTTGTTTGCCCTTTCTAAGTCTTGAAGATTTTCATAAGAAACTTTTTCTGCTATGAGCTTTGCTATCTCTCCGTTTCTCTGGACTTTTTCAAGCATTGAACCAAGTTTCTGGTGAAACTGTATGCCTTCCAGTTTTGGATAAAAGTCTTCAAGATTGTGTTTCAGGTCTTCTTCATAGAAAAACAGGGCATCTTCAAGTCTTGCCTTCAGGACTTTTTCGTATCCGTGCTGGACTACAGACCTGTCAGGAACGGCAGTATTAGAAATAGCAAGAAATTTTGGTATTAGTTGCCCATTTTTTTCAAAATTAAAATATCTTTGGTGAACTTTGCATACAGTTATTATTACTTCTTTAGGAAGGACAAGATACTCAGGGGAAAAGTCCCCTAAAATTCCAACGGGAAACTCCGTAAGATTTACAACCTCATCAAGCAGTTCTTCATCTATAATAGGTTGTGCGTCTAACGTTCTTGCAAAACCTTCTATCTGTGTTCTTATTGATTTTTCTCTTTCTTCATATTTAGCAAGAACATAGCCCAGTTTTGTTATTTCTGTATAAAGGGATGGGTCTGGAATTTCCTTTCTTTCCCCTCTACCAACAGGCTGGGTCATAAATCTATGAAGGTGTGTATATCTGTCTGCTTTTACTCCTGCTATTTCTATAGGGATTATCTCATTGTCCAGAAGAGATACTATCCATCTTATTGGCCTTGAAAATCTGTATTCTGTGCTATTCCATTTCATTGTTTTAGGAAATGGAATAGATGAAATAAGTGAAGGGATAATCTCTGTTATATGCTCAGAAACAGCTTTTCCCTGTATTAAAACCTTTGCTCCGATGTATCTACCTTTTTCATTTTCTATTATCTGGAGCTCTTCAATCGGAATATTGTTTTTAGATGCAAAAGCAAGGGCTGCTTTTGTATATTTTCCCTCATTATTAATGGCTACCTTTGCAGGGGGACCAATAAGAACTTTTTCCTGATCAGGTTCTTTTTCATTAAGATTTTTCAGTATAAATCCTATTCTGCGGGGTGTTCCAAATACTTCTATATTTTCAGGTGTGTTATAAGTAAAAAATTTTTCAAAAAGTTCAGGTAATTTTTCTTTAAAATACTTTATTGCAGCATTAACAGCTTTAGGTGGAAGTTCTTCTGTTCCTATTTCAAGCAAATAGTTTTTCATTTATACTTCCCTGCTCCTTTTTAAAAGTGGATAACCAAGTTCTTCTCTGTGCTTTACAAAGGCTTTGGCACATTCCCTTGCAAGATTTCTCACACGGGTTATAAATCTTGCCCTTTCATTTACAGACAAAGCTCCTCTTGCATCTAACAGGTTAAATATATGTGAGCATTTAAGGGCGTAATCGTATGCAGGTATAGGAAGATTATGTTCTATTAGCTTAAAGCCTTCTTTTTCATACATATCAAAAGTTTTAAATAGCATATCAACATCTGCAAGCTCAAAATTGTATATAGACCATTGTCGTTCTGCTTCTTTATAAATATCACCGTATTTAAGACCCTGTCCCCAAAGTATATCGTAAACACTATCAACATTCTGGAGATACATTGCTATTCTTTCAAGTCCATAGGTTATTTCAACACTGACAACAGGAAGGTCAAGACTACCTACCTGCTGGAAATAGGTAAACTGGGTTATTTCCATTCCATCAAGCCACACTTCCCAGCCAAGCCCCCATGCTCCAAGAGTTGGACTTTCCCAGTCATCCTCAACAAAACGAACATCATGTTTGGTAAGGTCAATTCCAAGAGCTTCAAGGCTTTTTAGATATAGTTCCTGTGGATTTTCAGGAGCTGGCTTTAAGATAACCTGAAACTGATAGTAATGCTGAAGTCTATTAGGGTTTTCTCCATATCTGCCATCTTTAGGCCTTCTGGATGGTTCAACATAACAGACATTCCAGTCCTCTGGCCCTAATGACCTTAAAAATGTTGCAGGGTTCATAGTCCCTGCACCAACTTCTATATCATAAGGTTGCCATAAAATACATCCGTGCTCAGTCCAGAATTTCTCTAATGTATGTATAATATCCTGAAAAGTTATTATCTCCTGCGCCGCCATTAATTCTCCATATATAAAAATTAAACCCTTTCTATTTTACAGCATTTTTCCGTGTTTTAACAATATAACGTAGCTCTTTACAATTTTTTCACAGGGTATAAAATAAATTCTTCAAAAAACTTATTTTTTAGGGGAGAATGTTGTTCAAAATTCTTAAATATACATTAATATTTCTGGTAATTTTATTTGTTGCAGGTGCTATCACCGCAGGTTCAATTATTTATATATACTCAAGAAATCTTCCGGATATAAAACAACTTGAGAACTGGAAGCCAAGTCAAGTAACACAAGTCTATGCAGCAGATGGTTCACTGCTCACAGAATTTTATCTCCAGAGAAGACAGTATGTAACAATTGATAAAATTCCGGATTATGTAAAAAAGGCTTTTATAGCAACAGAAGATAGGACTTTTTATACAAATCCGGGAATTGATATATGGGGAATTCTCAGGGCTGCATTTATAAATATCACTTCAGGAAGAATAGTTGCCGGTGGTAGCACAATTTCACAGCAGCTTATTAAAAATCTCTTTTTAACCCCTGAAAGAAGTTTCAGAAGGAAAATAAAAGAAATGATTCTCGCTATAAAACTAAATCAAACCTATCCAAAAGATAAAATCTTAGAAATGTATCTTAACCAGATATATCTGGGACATGGTGCCTATGGGGTTGAAGCTGCTTCTCAGGTGTATTTTGGAAAACATGTATGGCAGCTTGATATATGCGAAGCAGCAGTCTTAGCAGGTTTACCAAAAGCACCAAGTAAATATGACCCTTACAAAAACGAAAAATTAGCGGAAAATAGAAGAAATGCTGTCCTACAGGCAATGGTAGAAGAAGGTTATCTGGATATTGAAACTGCAAAGAAATGTTCCCAGCAGCCAATAAAACTAAAAACAACCGAAGCAGACGAGGAGAATATCCATGATTACTTTACTGAAACAGTTAGATTATGGTTTATAAATCATTTTGGTAGTGATGCCCTTTATAAAGGTGGATATAAGATTTACACAACAGCAGACCCAGACCTTCTTAGAGATATGCATTTTATAGTCAAAGATCACCTTGAAGAACTACAGTATCGTGTAGGTTTTCCAAAACTCACAAAAGAAGAAATTAAATTTATGACAGACAAATATAATCAGCAGGATATTAAATCATTAGATGATTTAAAGACAGAGGGAATATACATAGGAATAATTGAAAAAATTAAAAGACATACGATTTACTTTAAGCTTGGGGATATTAACGGAGAAGTCCAGTTTTTTGGTTCACTTAAAAAGGCCAAAAAAGGTTATCCTATTTATGTCAGATATATAGGTAATGGGCAGTTTGAATTTGTTCCGTATCTAGAAACAGCAGCAATATCCGTTGACCCTAAAACCGGAGCAATAAGGGCACTTGTAGGTGGATACGATTTTGAAAAATCTAAATTTAACAGAGCTGTTCAGGCAAAAAGACAACCTGGTTCATCATTTAAGCCGATAGTTTATACAGCAGCAATTTTAAATGGATATACAGAAATATCTATAGTCAAAGATGAACCTGTATCTATCTGGGATCCACAGAAAGGTGAAGAATGGACTCCAAGAAATTATGAAAAAGAATACAACGGTGAAGTTACAGTCCGAGAAGCACTTACCCGAAGCTTAAATGCTGCAGCAGTTAATACATTACTGGAAGTGGGATATAATCCTGTTATTTCTCTGGCATACAAAATGGGTATAAAAACTAAGCTTATGAAAGTTCCATCCCTTGCGTTAGGAAGTATTGATGTATCTCCTATTGAAATGGCGACAGTCTATTCAACATTTGCAAATAATGGAGTTAGATGTAATCCTTATTTTATAGAAAAAGTAGTTGATTCTAACGGTAATGTGGTATATCAGCATACCTCTCAATGTCAGAAGGTTATTCCAGAAGATGAAAACTCAATAATGGTTGATTTACTCCAGGCTGTTGTTCAGGAAGGAACAGGAGTCAGAGCAAAAGTTCTGGGATTTCCTGTAGCTGGAAAAACAGGAACTACCAACGATTATACAGATGCGTGGTTTGCAGGTTTCTCAACAAAACTTACAACTGTGGTATGGGTAGGATATGACTATAAAAAAACTATAGGAAGAAAAATGACCGGAGCTAAAGCAGCATTGCCTATATGGATAGATATTATGGCAACAGCCCACACAGATAAAGAAGTTCCAGGATTTAGCCATTCTCCTAACACACATTATCTTCCTATTGATTTATCAACCAGAGCGATTGCCACAGAAAACTGTCCTGCTGAAAAAATTCTGTTTATCAAAGGAACAGAACCTATGATAGACTGTGAGGGTAATATAATAGTAGGTAGCCAGCAAAACAATAATGACAACAATTTCCTATATGATATAAAAGGAGAATAGTAATGAAATATAAGCTACCAGATAATAGAGGATATTTTGGAGAATTTGGTGGTAAGTTTTTACCTGAGACATTAATACCCGCATTAGAAGAACTTGAAAGAGAGTATGAAAAAATAAAAAATGATGGAGATTTTCAAAGGGAGCTTGTTTATTACCTTCAGGAATACGCAGGCAGACCGACAATCTTATATTTTGCCCGTAGATTAACAGAGGCTGTAGGTGGTGCAAAAATATATCTTAAAAGGGAAGACCTATTACATACAGGTGCCCACAAAATTAATAACACTTTAGGCCAGGTTTTACTTACAAAAAAATTAGGTAAAAAAAGAATAATCGCAGAAACAGGTGCAGGTCAGCATGGAGTATCAACAGCAACAGCAGCTTCACTATTTGGCCTTGAATGTGTTGTTTATATGGGAGAGGAAGACGCAGAAAGGCAGGCCTTAAATGTTTTCAGAATGAGATTATTAGGTGCAAAAGTTGAAATTGTAAAAGCCGGAAGCAGGACACTAAAAGATGCTGTAAACGAAGCCTTAAGAGACTGGGTTACCAATGTCAAAACAACCCATTATGTTATAGGTTCAGCACTTGGACCCCATCCATTCCCTGTTATAGTTAGAGATTTTCAGTCTGTTATCGGAAGGGAAACCAAAGAACAAATTATGGAAATAGAAGGAAGACTCCCTGATGCAGTTGTTGCATGTGTGGGTGGTGGTAGCAATGCAATAGGAATGTTTTACCCATTTATAGAAGATGAAAATGTTCGTCTTATCGGTGTTGAAGCAGCTGGATATGGACTTGAAACAGGCCAGCATGCAGCAAGCATAAACGGTGGTTCAGTTGGTGTTCTACATGGAATGAAAAGTTATTTCTTACAAAATGAATGGGGACAGATTGAACATACACACTCAATATCAGCAGGGCTTGACTATCCAGGAGTTGGACCTGAACATGCATATCTAAAAGAATCAGGTAGAGCAGAATATATAACAGCAACTGATGAAGAGGCATTGGAAGGATTTTTACTTTTATCAAGGACAGAAGGAATTATCCCTGCCCTTGAAAGTTCTCATGCAGTAATAAAAGGTGTGGAAATAGCAAGAGAATTAGGGAAAGATGGAATCGTAGTTATAAATCTTTCAGGTAGAGGGGATAAAGACGTTCAGCAAGTTAAAAACTTTTTGGATACAAATCCTGACGTATTTGAAAGACTTGAGGATAATTTAAAAACAAAATACAGAGGACTTTAATGAAGAAAATAGTTTATGGATTTCTTTTAATATTTTTCCTCATTTTAACAGGCTGTGAAGATAAACCTTCAGATGAGATTATAAAAAAGCAGTTAGAAAGTCTCAATCTTATCGGAGATGTAAAAAACTACAAAAGAATAAATGGATACAGAGATGGAAACTACTATATAGTTGAATATCAGTATGACTTTTATATAAATGAAGAAAAAATAAAAAACTTAAAATCAAAATTCCAAAACAGCCCTTTATCAGCTATACAACTGGCAGCTGTTATCACGGCAATAAAACTTAAATGCGGTAATCAAAACCCTTGCACTCTCCACGAAAAGCTTAAATTTGTTAAAGGAGAAAAAGGCTGGAGTGTGGTGGAAGAATGATAAATCTAAAAGATTTTAACTACGGTGAGCTTGAAAGATGGGTAAGGCAGCAAGGCTGGAAAAAGTTTAGAGCAAAACAGCTTGCCAAATGGATTTATAACAAAAAGGCCGGTTCCTATGATGAGATGACAGACCTTTCAAAAGAAATCAGGAACTACCTCAAAGAAAATACAAAATTAAATGCCCTAGAGCTGATTACTTATGAAGAGTCAAAAGAAGACGGTAGTATAAAGTTTTTATGGAGACTGGAAGACGGACATACAGTAGAAACTGTTTTTATTCCTGAGAAAAACCACTATACCCTTTGTGTATCAACACAGGTTGGTTGTGCTGTAGGCTGCACCTTTTGTTATACAACAAAAGACGGCCTTATCAGAAACCTTACAACAGCAGAAATAATAGACCAGTATATCCAATCCCAGAGATTTGTTGGACTGGACAGAAGAATATCTAATGTAGTTTTTATGGGAATGGGAGAACCACTTGCAAATTATGACAATGTAAAAAAAGCTGTTCAAATTATGACAGATGAAAGAATGCTTGGCCTTTCAAATAGAAAAATAACAATATCTTCCAGCGGTATAATTCACCAGATTAAAAGAATGTATGAAGACAAATCCTTTCCTCAGGTTAGACTTGCTGTGTCATTAAATGCCGCAGACCAGGAGACAAGAACCAAAATAATGCCTATTTCGGAAACAAACACACTTGAAGACCTTATGAAAACTTTGAACTCACTGCCTGTTAAAAATGGCTATAGAATTATGCTGGAGTATGTTCTTATCAAAGATATAAATGACAGACCTGAAGATGCCCATAAACTTGCCAGATTAATAGGAAAAAATAAGAAAAGATACAAAGTCAATCTTATACCATTTAATCCTCATCCAGGTTCACCATTTGAAAGGCCTGATGAGGAAAGGGTCAATAAGTTCCACCAGATACTATGGCAGTATAATATTGGTGCATTTGTTAGATGGAGTAAGGGAAAGGATATATCCGCAGCCTGCGGACAGCTTAGAAAGAAAAATATAGAAGGAAAGAAAATAACTTTTATATCTCCAAAAAGTTTAAAGGTTTAAGAATGGATTTTAGTTTTATAAATTCAAATAAGTTTTTGTTCCAGACATAAAAATATTTATAGCTATAAAATTCTCAAATTTTTCTTTTATACAAAAACCAAAAAATAAATATTTATAGAAATCCTTGAAGATAAATATTTAAGCCCAAAATTTTAATTTTTCTTGAGAATAAACATTATAGCTCTCAAAATTTATAAAACAGTGTTTGATTTTTTATAACTGCCTCAATTATAATAATCTGTCTAAAATCAAAAACTTACAGGAGAGGTGTGTGCATGAGCTTTTTAGAAGAATACAGGAAACACGTTGAAGAAAGAGCCAAACTTGGAATTCCTCCACTTCCACTTAACAAAAAACAGGTTGAGGAACTTGTAGAGCTTCTTCAGCAGGTTCCAATAGTTGAAGAAGAGTATCTTATGGATTTATTCCTTAACAGAGTTCCCCCAGGGGTTGATGACGCAGCGTTTGTAAAGGCTAAATTCCTTGCTGATATCATTGAAGGAAAAGCAAAATCCCTTGCTATAACACCTGTTCATGCGGTTCAGATACTTGGAACAATGCTTGGTGGTTATAATGTTGAACCACTTGTAAAAGCACTCTCCCATAAAGATGAAGAAATTGCGAAAGAGGCTGCAAAGGCTTTAAAAAATACACTTTTAGTATATGACTACTTTAATGATGTTGTTGAGCTTGCAAAAGAAGGAAATAAATATGCACAGGAAGTTTTAGAAAGCTGGGCAAATGCAGAATGGTTCACATCAAAAGAACCACTCCCAGAAAAAATAACTGTTACAGTTTTCAAAGTCCCAGGGGAAACTAACACAGATGATCTTTCTCCTGCAAGGGAAGCTTCAACAAGAAGTGATATTCCACTACACGCACTTTCAATGCTTCAGGCAAAAATGCCAGATGCAATACAAAAAATACAGGAGCTTAAGAAAAAAGGCCATCCTGTTGCATTTGTCGGTGATGTTGTTGGAACAGGTTCTTCAAGGAAATCTGCAACAAACTCTCTTATGTGGTGGATAGGTGAGGATATCCCTTACGTTCCAAACAAAAGAAGAGGGGGCATTGTAATAGGTGGAGTTATAGCTCCTATCTTCTTCAACACATGGGAAGATTCTGGTGGACTTCCAATAATAGCTGATGTTTCTAAGCTTGAAACAGGAGATGTTATAGATATTTATCCATACGAAGGAAAAATTGTTAAAAATGGTGAAGTTGTTGCAACTTTTGAGCTTAAGCCAAATACACTTCCAGACGAAGTTAGAGCAGGTGGAAGAATTCCTTTAATCATCGGAAGAAATCTTACAAGAAAAGCAAGAGAAGTTCTTGGAATGCCTGAAGAAAATATCTTTATCAGACCACAGCAGCCACCTGAAAAAGAAGGCGTCGGATACACACTTGCCCAGAAAATAGTCGGTAGAGCCTGTGGAATGAAAGGTGTAAGACCTGGAATGTATGTTGAGCCTCAGGTTCTTACAGTAGGTTCTCAGGATACAACAGGAGCAATGACAAGGGATGAGATTAAAGAGCTTGCTGCTTTATCTTTTGGTGCTGACCTTGTAATGCAGTCTTTCTGCCACACAGCAGCATATCCAAAGCCAGCTGACGTTAAATTACAGCTTACACTTCCTCAATTCATAATAAAAAGAGGTGGTGTATCCCTAAGACCTGGTGATGGTGTTATCCACTCATGGCTTAACAGAATGGTTCTTCCTGATACTGTTGGAACAGGTGGAGACTCCCACACAAGATTTCCAATTGGAATATCTTTCCCGGCAGGTTCAGGACTTGTTGCTTTTGCAGCTGTTACCGGAACAATGCCTCTTAATATGCCTGAATCTGTATTGGTTAGATTCAAAGGTGAAATACAACCGGGTATCACAGTTAGAGACCTTGTTAATGCAATTCCATACTTTGCTATCAAACAAGGACTTTTAACTGTTGAAAAGCAAGGTAAGAAAAATATCTTTGCAGGAAGAATACTTGAGATAGAAGGACTTGAAAATCTCAAGGTTGAACAGGCTTTTGAGCTTTCTGATGCATCTGCAGAAAGAAGTGCTGCAGCGTGCACGGTAAAACTAAACAAAGAACCGGTTATTGAATACATCCAGTCAAACATTGCTCTTCTTGAGAAAATGATAGAAGCTGGATATCAGGATGCAAGAACACTCCAAAGAAGAATAGACAAGATGAAAGCATGGCTTGATAACCCTGAACTTCTTGAAGCAGATGAAAACGCTGAATACGCAGCTGTTATAGAAATTGACCTTAATGAGATTAAAGAGCCTATCCTCGCATGTCCAAACGACCCAGATGATGTTGCCACCCTCTCAGAAGTTCTTGCAGATGAAAGAAGACCTAAAAATATAGATGAAGTATTCGTTGGTTCTTGTATGACAAATATAGGACACTTTAGAGCTGTTGGTGAAATTCTCAGAGGAGAAGGACAGGTTCCAACAAGACTGTGGATTGTTCCACCAACTAAGATGGATGAAAGAAGACTTGTTGAGGAAGGATATTACAACATCTACGGTATAGCAGGAGCGAGAACTGAAGTCCCAGGATGTTCTCTCTGTATGGGTAATCAGGCAAGGGTTAAAGATGGCGCTGTGGTAATGTCAACATCCACAAGAAACTTTGATAACAGAATGGGTAAAGATGCTAAAGTCTACCTTGGTTCTGCAGAGATAGCGGCTATCTGTTCTATACTTGGAAGATTACCAACTGTGGAGGAATACCACAAATTTATGGCAGAGAAGATCGCAGGCAAAGAAGATAAAGTTTATAAATTCCTTAACTTCCATGAACTTCCAGAAGAAGAACTGGATATTCTTGTAGCAGACGCTTTATACACTTTCTAATAGAAAGGGGCTTTTGCCCCTTCTTTTTATATCAATCTTGGAATTTTCCCCAATTTGTAGAGTTTATAATATACTCCCCAAGCTTTTTTCATCAAATGTCCAACAATTGGCATAGGAACAAGCATAGCTTTTTTATCACTCCTGTATGCAAGGGCTCCACCATTTCCAGTATCCATCAGACACATAATATTGATATGTTCCTTATATCCTTCAGGCTTTCCTGTTTTTAGACCTTCTTTAATGGCGATATTGTGTGCAGTTGCCCTTGCCATAACTTCTGCCAGATGTCCTTGTTTAGCTCTCCAGTCCGGCCCTTCAATAGATGCACTATCTCCTATTGCGTATATATTTTCAAATCCCTTTACCTGACAGGTATCTTCTATTTTCAAAAATCCCGTTTCTGTCTGTGGCAGGTCTGAGTTTTTAATTACAGGATGACCATCTCCTGCAGGAGTGAAAACAATAAGATCTGCCTCAATAATGCTATCATCTTCTAAAATAACAGAGCTAGGGGTAAATTCCTTTATCTTTTTACCGGTAATTTTCTTTATGTTCATATTTTTAAACATCATATCCATCATCTTCAGGGCTTTCTCACCGAGTCTAGCTCCCGGTTTAGGCATCGGAGCAAAAAATGTAATTTCAAATTTATCTCTGACACCTAATTTTTTTAAATGGTTATGAATGTTAAACATAACTTCAAAGACTGGACCTCCTCTAACAGCTTCAGGGGCTTTAGGATTACCTCCAAATCCGAAGGCTATTTTGCCACTGCCTTGATTTATTAAATTTTCCAGTCTATTTTTAATCTCTATGATTTCCTTAGGGCTTCCACATACAGAGAGGGTATTTTCAATACCTTTGTGCTTTAATTTTGTTTGTCCCAGAGCAATAACCATATAATCAAAATCTGTCTGTTTTCCTTTTTTTTCCGTTTCATAATAAAACTCTTTTCCCGAAATAGATACAACTTTATCAATCTCAACTTCAAATCCGTGTGCATCAGCTATATTTTTCAGGGGAATTTGGACATCTTCCGGTGATTTTTCTCCTGTTGGTATCCAGATAGATATTGGGTATACAAATAAAGAGTCCCTATCTGAAACAAGTTTTACCTGAAAACCTTCTTTCCTTAAAGCTATCGCTGCCTCAGCCCCTGCTATCCCACCACCTAATACAACAACTTTTTTCATTTTAGCCCTCCTGTTTATTAGCATATAATAATATCATAATATCTGCTTTTCTAAAATAAATGTTGTAAATCATCTTTTTTATAGATAATTTGTAATATAGATTTTAAAAAACTACCAAGGAGATGAGCCATGGGAGAATTTGCAAAAAATATCACTGTAAACGGAAATAGCTACAAAATCTACAGCCTTGAAAAGCTTAATCAATTACATCCTGGGGTGGAGACACTTCCATTTTCAATCAGAGTTCTTGCAGAAAACCTTATCAGAAAATTTGATGGAAGGGTTGTTACTGAGAAGCATATAGAAGAAATAGCAACATGGAAGAAACGTTATGAAACTCCAGTAGAAATTCCTTTCCATCCTGCAAGGGTTATAATGCAGGACTTTACAGGAGTTCCGGGGGTTGTTGACCTTGCAGCTATGAGAGATGCAGCAAAAGAACTGGGAATTGACCCGAAAAAAGTTAATCCCCTCGTTCCTGTTGACCTTGTTATAGACCACTCTATCCAGATTGATTTCTTCGGAACAGAAGAGGCTTTAAAGAAAAATCTTGAGATGGAATACAAAAGAAATAAAGAAAGATACCAGCTTCTTAAATGGGCTCAGAATGCATTTGATAACCTGAGAATATTCCCTCCAGGAAGCGGTATTATTCATCAGGTAAACCTTGAGTATATAGCACAGGTTGTTATGAAAGGACAGGAAAATGGGGAAACTGTAGCATATCCGGACACCCTTGTAGGAACAGATTCACACACAACAATGATAAACGGTCTTGGGGTTCTCGGATGGGGTGTTGGTGGAATTGAAGCTGAAGCAGTTATGCTTGGACAACCTTACTATATGAAAATTCCTGAGGTTATCGGAGTTAAACTTACAGGAGAACTTCCTGAAGGGGCAACGACAACAGACCTTGTCCTGACAATAACTCAAAAACTCAGGGAGTATGGCGTTGTTGAAAAATTTGTTGAGTTCTTCGGTGAAGGTGTTAAGAAACTCTCCCTTCCAGACAGAGCAACTATAGCAAATATGGCTCCGGAATACGGTGCAACAATGGGATTCTTCCCTGTAGATGAAGAAACAGTAAACTTCCTCAGGCTAACAAATAGAAAAGAAGCAGCTGAGCTTGTTGAGGCTTATACAAAAGAAAATATGCTGTTCTACGATGGCAAAAATGACCCTGATTATACTGATGTCATAGAAATAGACATGTCTCAGGTTGAACCTTCTCTGGCAGGTCCTTCAAGACCTCAAGATAGGGTAAATCTTAGAGATATGAAAAAAACATTTATAGACCTTCTGAACTGTAATTACAACAGAGAGATTGATATAAAAGAGATAACAGCATTTGAGGATGAAGCCGGTAAAGATATGGAAATCGGCGAATGTAGAATACACAAAGGTAAGAAAATAGCTAAAATCAATCTTGATGGTGAAGAAGTTGTTATCGGAGATGGTTCCGTTGTAATTGCATCAATAACTTCCTGCACAAACACTTCTAACCCATCTGTGTTAATAGGAGCAGGTTTACTTGCCAAAAAAGCTGTTGAAAAAGGCTTATCTGTTAAACCTTATGTAAAAACATCTCTTGCTCCCGGTTCCCGTGTTGTTGAAGGATACTTGAAAAAAGCCGGATTACTTCCTTATCTGGAAGCTTTAAGATTTCATATTGTTGGATTTGGTTGCACAACTTGTATTGGAAACAGTGGTCCTCTCCATCCTGAAATAGAAAAGGCGATTAAAGAAAATGACCTTATTGTATCTGCAGTTCTATCAGGAAACAGGAACTTTGAGGCAAGGATACATCCTGATGTAAAGGCTAACTGGCTTGCTTCTCCATTACTTGTTGTAGCTTATGCAATCGCAGGTAGAACTGATATAGACCTGACAACAGAGCCTATAGGAAAAGACCCTAATGGAAATCCTATATACCTGAAGGATATCTGGCCTTCCCAGGAAGAAATTAAACAGATTATGAATCAGGTCCTTGATGAAAAAGTATTTGAAGAGAAGTATAAAGATATCCTCCTTGGAGATGAATACTGGCAGGCCCTTGAAGCCCCTACAGGAGAAACATTTGAATGGGATCCTGCATCAACATATATTAGAAAACCTCCTTACTTTGATAACTTTACAGTTGAGGTTGATCCTCCAACAGATATTAAAGGTGCAAGGGTTCTTGAACTACTTGGAGATTCGGTAACAACAGACCATATCTCACCTGCAGGTAAAATTCCTCCAGAATATCCGGCAGGTAAATATCTCCTTGAACATGGTGTTCCTGTTGAGGAGTTTAACTCTTATGGTGCAAGAAGAGGAAATCATGAAGTTATGGTAAGGGGAACATTTGCCAATGTTCGTATCAAAAACAAACTGGTTGCACCTAAAGAAGGTGGATATACTCTGAAATTCCCAGAGAAAAAAGAGATGTTTGTTTATTACGCAGCAGTTGAATATGCAAGAGAAGGAACTCCCCTTATTGTTTTAGGCGGAAAAGAATACGGAACAGGTTCATCAAGGGACTGGGCAGCAAAGGGAACACAGCTTTTAGGAGTTAAAGCGGTAATTGTAAAATCCTTTGAAAGAATACACAGGTCTAACCTTGTCGGAATGGGAGTCCTGCCTCTCGTGTTCAAAGAAGGAGAGGGTTGGGAAGAACTGGGACTTGATGGTTCAGAAACTTATGAGATAATCGGTATAGAAGATATGAAACCAGGGAAAGAGTTAACTGTAAAGGCGACAAAGGAAAACGGTGAAGTTGTAGAGTTCAATGTAATCTCCAGACTTGATACGGTGGTCGACGTTGAGTATTTCCAAAATGGTGGAATACTACCAATGGTTCTGAGAAAAATAATCAGGGAAAGTTAATCTTCAGGGTGGCTCTGTCCACCCTTTTTAAAATAAAGTCTAACAATAAAACTGTTATCTGTTGTTTTAATCATTATTCTGTATCCAAGTTCATCAACAAGCTTTTTAACTATTGTAAGTCCAAGTCCTAAACCCCTTGGAGATTCCCTGTAATATCTTTCAAATAATCTATCAGGATTTTTAATGGGTCTACTACTGTTTTCTATTTCAAGATAATCATCAGTAAGGGTGATATAAATATGCCCATTTTTTACGTTGTGTTTAAAAGCATTCATAAGAAGGTTTGATATTATTCTTTTTAATGCAGATTCGTCAGCTTTTATTTTTTTATCTTCAAGATAAAGGGCTATTTTGATATCAGGATAATTGCTTTTGAAAACTTCTACCTCTTCCGTAATAAGTTTTTTTAAATCAACCTCTTTTTGTATTTTTTCCCTTTCTTTAGAAAGAATAAGCATATTCTCATATAAAGAACCTATTTGCTTTGCAGCGGTTTCAATTCTTGATATTTCTTCATCATCATATTTTTTCTTCAGAATTTTCAGATTAATTAGAATTGAAGATAAAGGAGTGTTTATATCATGGATAAGCTCTGTAACAAAATTGTCTATGATTTGAATAGATTTTCTTATAGGATTTAACGAATAAGATGCAAAGACTATAGAAACAAATGCAATAATAAGAGTAGACATCACATAAATGATTAATACCTGCTTTTTAATCTTAGAAATTTCTTTATCAACTTTTTCTGCAGGATAAATTATTTTCAGTGCCTCATCCTTTATAGAAGGTATCGGGACATATATATAGAACTCTTTATCTGAGTTGTATAGCTGATAAAACTTTATATCAGGTGAGTTTGAAACAATATCAACTTTGAAATCCTTACCTTTTAATGTATAGCTGTAATTTTTCAGCTCTAAAAATATCTCATTTTTTAGCCTTATCACTTGATTTTGATAATAAAGATATAAAATAATAATCAACAGAACTTCTAAAGAGATAAAAAGGAGAAGGAAAGCCTTAAGCAAGGCCTCCTTCTCATAGCGTGTTGCGGGGGAGAGTAGGGGGGACTTAATCCACGACATAACCAAGTCCCCGAACTGACTTTATTTCAATGTCTGTTTTCTTTTTCAGCCTGTTGATTAACACCCTTAAAGCCGTCGGAGAAGGATTTATCATAAGATCGTAAAGGGTTTCCTTTGGAACCACTTTTCCCTTATTCTCAAGAAGTATTAATAATATATTCCTCATAACCTCCCCAAGTTCTATCTCTTTTCCATTTTTAAAAAATCTTCCATCTTTATAAATCAAATCTTTGTATCTTAATTCCTTAGGAGAGTTTTTCTTTACTCTGCTTTTTATTCTTATAACAAGTTCATCAGGGTCAAATGGCTTTTTAATATAATCTTCCGCTCCAACTTCAAACCCTTTTGCGATTGTTCCTAAATCAGTTAAAGCACTTATAAAAATAACGGGAGTGTGGTCTTCTGAAAGCTTTAGTGCTTCCACAAGTTCTATCCCATTTCCATCCTGAAGGTTAATATCCACCAGATAGACATCATATCTGGTATCAAGCGTTTTCTGTGAAGCATCCTCATAAGTATATGCAGTATCCACCTCAATCCCGCTTAATTTTAAATATTTTTTTAAACTATCTGCCAAAGTTCTATCATCCTCAACAAGCAGCACTTTAATACTCAAAATCTAACCCCAATCTGTGAGGAAAAATAATTATCAATTGCTTTTTTATTAAGTCCGTAGCTATAACTAACAGTTAAGAAATATTTATTTGTTATATCAAAAACTCCAAAGGTAGAAAGATATTTGCTATTATCTTCTTCAAAATCATAGGAACCGCTTAAATATAATCTGTCATTTAATTGGTAACCGGCACCTATAGATGCGGAATACTGATTATCGCTGGATTTTCCCCTAAAGATCAAACCGTAATATGCAAAAATATCAAAATCTCCTATATAAAAATCAGCATCTATCGAAGGTAAAACATCAATATTTTTGCTTCCAAACTCTTTCTTGGCAGTAGGAACTTTAATAGTTAATCCCGGCGTAATATCAAGATTTTTAGTGGAGAATGTATAACTACCGGAAATATAAGAACTTCCCATACCTCCTTTTTTATAAAAAGAATCATATATGTAATAATTTGAACTTAATGAGAAATACCAGGCTTTATATCCATAAGATATAGATGCTGAAACATAGGAAGTCTCATATCCTTCATTTGTGTAGTAGCTTCCGCCTATTTTTGCAGAAAACCAGCCGGCTTCCTCTTTTACCTGCTCAACAGGACAGCCATACTGGTTTACCAGCACATCAAAAGGGGTATTAGGACATTTATCTATGCTATCCTCCACCCCGTCAAAATCAGTATCTGTAAAAGCAATTGCAGATTTTAATAACATCCCCAGCAACACCAAAAATATTATTCTGTGTAACAAGAAAAACTACCCCTTTCATATAAACTACCATCTCATAACATTATCTATTTTTTTATAATTTCTGTATTTTTTCAATAACTTATCTTTATATTTTTTAATATCCCTATTGAAGTCTCTGAAGTCTTTATTTTTTCTTTCTTTTTCCCTATGAAAATTTTTATGTTTATATTCATGCTTTCTTTCTTTTTTATTTATATGCCCTTTAAACTTTCTATTTTCCCTGTTTTTTTCTTTATTAAAATTCTTATGCCCTATATTTCTACACTGATAACTATGATTATCAAAATTCTTCATAAAACCCTTAAAGTTTATATTTCTTAACACAGGTTTTGTAAAGTCTTTATCAAAATTTTTAAATCTGTTTATATTTTCATGGTGATTTTCAACTGATTTATGATTTTGATGCTCTCTATTTTTGTTTGGTTTATTTTCGTTAGAATGCTTTGTCCTATTATTATGTTCCCTGTTTGTATTGTTGTTATCTCTGTAATTTTCGTGTCTCTCAGGTATTTCTCTGTTTTGATTCCTCTGATTTTCTTTTATTTGATGTATTACCTGTTGCAAAATTTTTTGTCTCTTTTCTGCTTCCAGTTGGCGAATAAGAAGTTTAATTTTGTTCATGTATATATATTTCTTGTCTGCAGGGGCATTTTTGAACTGGTATATCAGTTCCCGGAGTTTAAGGGTATAATCTCCGGTTCCGTTATCCTGTGCTATGGCTAAAGACACAAAAAAACCCATCAAAAGAATCAGGAGTTTTTTCAACTTTATATTAACCCTCCTCAACCTCTGTTAATAATTAATAATAAGATAAAAATGTTACATTTTCATTACATCTTAATGGACAGGGATGATTTTAACCTTGATAGCTTTAAATCTTGCCGTTTTTACAAAGGAATCTGATTCATCTCCAAACAGAAAATTAATCTTACTCTTTGCGAAGTGAAATGTGGTATATAGGGTTCCTTTTTTTAACCAGGGAACATACTCAATACTTAAAACTTCCGATTCTCCGTATTTGGATTTAAGTATTGCTTTTTGAGTATTATTAAGTCTTTCCCTATCTTCTTCACTTACAAATAACTTATCCTCATTCATTTTTGATATTAAAGATATACACTCTTTTGTTTGGACAGCATTGTTGTAGTGAATTAATGCTCTTCCGGTGGTCAGATAAAAGTCAGAAAATTCATTTTCCTCCAGCAATTCAGCAACCATTCCCCGTTTTTCCCATTGCTTATAATGAAACTTCCCATATCCATCTGGAGTCCTGAATTTGTCTATATGCAGGATAGGAGTATCTTCTTCTTTAACTGGCCATTGTAAGCCCCTTAGTCTATTTTGTTTGAGTTTTTCATAAGAAGCTCCTGAAAACCTTTCCGGTGCTTCTTTCCTAACTTCATTCCATACATCCTCAGAGTTTTTATAAGATGTATTTATTCCCATTCTTTTGGCTATCTCATCTAAAACCTGCCAATCATCTGGCAGGTCTGAATATACAACAGGCTGGGATAGATGAAGTCTCCTTTCTGCATTCACATAAACACCTTCTTTTTCATAGGCACTTTTTACACCAAAAATGATATCTGCATATTCTGTAATCTCATTTGGAAATAACTCATTAACAACAAGGAGTTCAAGCTGTTTTAAAGCTTTATGAATTTTATTCTGGTTAGGATGTATATGAGCAATATCCTCACCTATGTTATAAATGGCTTTTATTTTCCCTTCTAAAATTGCATCTATAATATCAGGGGTCATCAAGCCTATTTCTTGTGGTGTTTTGTAATCCGGGTCGTAGTATGGCAAACATCCCATATCACAGGCACCCTGAACATTATTCTGTCCCCTGAGTGGCATCAGTCCTGCACCTTTTTTCCCTATATTGCCTGTTAAAAGGGCAAGATGTGTAATCGCCATTACAGTATAACTACCGTCTATATGTTCGGTAACTCCGAGCCCCCAGAGTATCATGGATTTCCTTGTGGCATACAGCCTTGCAACCTGCCGTATTTTTTCCGGTAGATCTTCATATCCTTTTATTTTTAGGAACAAATCAGGGTCTGTATAAGGGTCATTAAGTATTTTTTCTTTGTATTCTTCAAATCCTTTGACCCTCTCATTTAAAAACCGTTCATTATAAAGATTTTCTTCTATAATAACCCTTGCCATCATATTCAGGACAAGGAGATTGGTCTCAAAAGGAATGGTAAGCTGATAGGTGGCAAATTTTGATAGGGGAATTTCCCTGACATCTATTACTGCAAGGGGAATTCCTTCCCTGACAACATCTAAAATTCTATTAGCCACAATTGGATGTGCCTCTGTTGTGTTTGAACCAATCACAATTAAAAATTCTGTGTTGTAAATATCATTAAAAGGATTTGTTGCAGCACCTTCCCCGATGGTTGTTCTCATTCCTTTCAGGGATGGAGAATGGCATACACGGGCACAGTTGTCAATATGTGGAGAACCTATATACTTTCTAATAAATTTCTGGAAGTAATAGGCACTTTCACAGTTTGTTCTTGCTCCACCTATACCTGCTATTGCATAGGGGGAATATTTTTCTTTTATCTGATTTAATTTCCATGCGGCTATATCACAGGCAAGGTCAAAATCTGCTTCATAAAATTTTTCATCAAAATCAATTAGTGTGTTTAATCTGTCTTTTATATAAGATGGGAAAAGTTCTTTATTTTTTTGTATAAACTCTTTTTTTATTCTAGGTTTTTTTATTCGATAAGGAGAATATAGATATTCCCAGCCTTTACGGCCTTTGATACATAGTTTTCCGAGGGATACTTCCCCTTCCTTTTTAGCAAAGGCTTTTATAATCTGACCATCATCAAGGCTGAAGGATATATCACAGCCTACACCGCAATAGGTGCATACTGTATCTATAATCAAGATTTTTTCTCCTCTGGGAAAGATGATTAGAAAATATTATATTGGAAGAATGGAGATAAAATATGATTTTTCTGATTGAAATGAAAAGAAAATAAAAAAGGAGCTTTAAAGCCCCTTATGATTTATGTTGTTGAGCCTTCCTCGTCTAAGTAAAGCTCTCTGAATACTTCATCTTTGATTTGTTCGTTTTCGCCTTTGAATCCTGGCATAGCCTCAATTCTATACCATGCAGAACGATACCATATATCAGATGGTCCTTTGTTTACAGGTGCTACTTTTTGTGCTCTTGTTTCTTCGTGATATTCCCAATTCATATATGCGTTAAAGTCCTGAACAATGTCTGTGATAACCATTCCGTAATCATTTAATAAAGCCTTCTGGAACTGCTGCCATCTGTTTAAAGAAGAGTCTCTGAGTGTTAATCCAAAGTATCCAGCTGAACCCTCTCCCTTAAGTGCAGCAATTCCCCTTGCGATAAATGCTTTGAATGCTTTTACTGTTTCAGGAGGATCTGTTATAAATACATCAAAGGCACCAATCCATTCTTCTGGGAATGGATTTCTAAGGTCAAATCTGATTGCCTCAGCGTTGTCTATTCCAAGCTCTTTGAATATTCTGTTATCAAAATCAATTGACCTTTCATCAATATCAAGTATAAGAACTCTTCTTGCAAGACCTGTTAAAGCAACTGCGAGACCTGTAAGGTCGTCCTCTGCTCCCATAACAAGGATATCTCTGTTTCTTAAATCCTCCCTTGAATCAAGGAAAAGGATTCTTGAGATTGTTGTTTCAGGGGTAACAGAACCCTGGTCATACTCTTGAATAGCTTTTGGTCTGTCTTTTGCCAGTTCAACAAATGTTCTATACCATTCTTTGTTTGCATAGAAAGGAATTCCCCTTCCTTCACAAGCCTGACATGTGTAGTCCACATAAGGTGGAATGTTTAATTCCTTTATAAGATTAAATCCTTTTTCTGTGATATAAAGCTCATCATTTTCGACTTTAACAAAACCTTCTTCAATAAGACCTTTTACTATTTCTGAAGCTGCTGGAACTGGAAGGTCTGAGTAATCAACAACTTTCCAGAAGTCTGATGTTACTTGCAGTGCAGCAAGAACCCTTTCAACATTTCTAAGAATAAGTTTGATATTTGTTTTTTCTGTTGCTCTGTCAGCAATCTTTTTCAAAATTTCTGCCAATTGTTTACCTCCTTAAGATTTTTTTATCATATCCTGAACAAATTTAGGCAGTGCAAAAAGACAAGCATATATGCTATCACAAAAGTATTTAGTTTTCAATTCCTTAACCCTTTCTGCATTTTGCGAAGTATCGGTTATATCAATAACATCAGAAGCGATGGTAAAACTCCACATACCAGAAGGATATGTAGGCACATAAGCCAGATAGATACCAACATTTTTAAATACTTTTTTTATCTGGGAAACTGCATTTTTAAAGTATTCCTCTTGAAGCATTGGAGATTCAGTCTGGGCAACCATTATTCCGTTATCTTTTAGGGATGCTTTTACTTTTTTATAAAATTCTTCGCTGAAAAGCACCTCAGAAGCTCCTACAGGGTCCGAAGAATCCATTATTATTACATCATAGTAATTTTTCTTTTCCTCTAAAAATGCATTTCCATCTTCTATAAAGATTTTTACTTTAGGGTCTTTTAATTTTTCTGATATGGTTGGAAAATATTTTTCTGAAACAATTATCACTTCTTCATCTATTTCACATAGGTGGACTTCCTCAACAGATGGGTGTTTTAGAACTTCTCTGACTGTTCCACCATCTCCACCACCGATAACAAGCACTTTTTTAGGCTCTGGATGCATAACCATAGCAGGATGTGCCAGCATCTCATGGTAAATAAACTCATCTTTTTCTGTTGTCTGAACCAGTCCATCAAGTATAAGCACTTTCCCAAACTGTGGCGTGTCTAAAATAACGATTTCCTGATACTTTGATTTAATTTTTTTAACTTCATCTGCTTTAAGTGTAAGACCAACACCATCTGTCCAGTATTCAGTGAACCATATCAATATTCTAAACCTCCTATGGTTTTACAATTACACATCTGTATCCTGAAGGAATATATTTTTTCCATGTTTCTATTATCTGGTCTTTTGTTACCTTATTAATTCTTTGTGGATACTCTTTATCCATCTGATAACCTAATCCCATAGTCTCAAACCAGCCTATATACCATGATTGTTTAGCTCTTGTTTGATGTTCCATAAGGAAATGACCTACAATTTTTTCCTTTGCTGTTTTTATCTCATCATCGGTTATCCCATTTTTTATACTTTCTACAACCTCTTCTATTCCTTTTACAGACTCTTCCGTTTTTTGTGGTGCTGTTCCAATATAAGCTATCAGTCTGCCCATATTCCTCCTTGTTGGGAAAAATGAACCCACAGCATAAGCAAGTCCTCTTTTTTCTCTAAGTTCCTGAAACAGCCTTGATGTAAATCCGTCCCCTAAAATTCCGTTTAAAACCTTCATCGCAAAATATTCTTTATCCGTTGCTGTTGGGGCTTCATAGGCAAATAGGATTGTTGATTGGGCACCTTCTCTTTTCAGGGTTTTACATTTTTTTCCTTTTAGTTTGTAGTCATAATGGGGGAATTTATACTCTTTTGCAGGTAGTTTAGCAAAAACATCCTTTATATACTTTTCCGCTTCAGTATAAGGCATATCTCCAACTATAGAAACCACAAATCTCTTACCATTTAAAAGCTGTTTCCATCTTTTTTGGATATCTTTAATAGTAATTTTTGAAACATCTTCCTCTGTCCCAAGGGGAGAATACTGGTATGGGGTTCCCTTATACATTTCTTTTCTGAGGGCATCGAAGGCATAAGAAAATCCTTCTTCTTTCTTAGCTCTTATCTGGGCAATAACATTTCTTTTTTCCATCTGAAGTTTATCTTCAGGGAAAAGAGGGTTATAAATCATATCTTTTATAACTTCCATGCCTTTTTGAAAATCCTTTACCCTTAAAGCAAACTCTATTGTTGAGTATTCCTCTCCAACAGAAGTTGAGATATATCCTCCGCTATCTTCAAAAACTTTGTTTATCTGATAAGCAGAGAAATTTTTACTACCTTTAAGGAGAAGTGCTAACGTTAAATTTGTAAGACCTTTTTTTCCTTTAGGGTCTTCAAGGGAACCACCCTTGATAAAAACCGTCCCGGCAATAATACCTTCTCCTTCTGTCTGTTTAAACAAAATAGTTACGCTGTTTGGCAAAATATTCTTAATCACCTTTTCCTCCCCAAAAACCGGAAGTATTAATAAAAGAAAAAACAGAAAAATTCTATATAACATCAATCCACCTCAAAACTTGAAAAATCCTAATTTCCAACAATATTTAATCAATTAAACCACAGTTATGTGATAATATTTATTTTAAATCATTAAATCTGAAAAGGGGTGTGAAAGTTGTTTGAGCTTCTAACAGAAAAATTTAGTAATGTTGTTGAAAAATTAAAAAGGGTAAAAAAACTTGATGAAAAAACAATAGATGAAGCTCTTAAAGACATAAGAAGAGCATTATTAGAAGCTGATGTAAATATAGACGTTGTAAAACAATTTTTAAATGATGTTAAACAAAAATTAGTAGGTCAGGAAGTAATAAAAGGGCTTAATGCCGGTGAAACAGTAATAAAACTTATCTATGATGAACTACTGAATATATTAGGTGAAGAAGCTCCTCTTAATAAATCGGAAAAACCTCCTACAGTTATAATGCTTGTAGGTCTTCAGGGAACAGGTAAAACAACTACAGCAGGTAAACTTGCAAGATGGCTTAAATCAAAAGGATATGCAGTAGGAGTTGTATCAACAGACGTTAGAAGACCTGCAGCCGGAAGACAGTTATGCACACTTGCAGAAACTATTGGTGTTCCATGCTTTATAGATGAAGAAGAAAAAGACGCCGTCCGACTTACAGAAAAGGTAATCCAAAAAGCTAAAGACGCAGGTTTATCACATATAATCCTTGATACAGCCGGTCGTCTTCATATTGATGAAGAATTAATGGATGAACTTGTCAAAATAAAAGAAAAAGTTAACCCTGCAGAAATCCTGTATGTTGCAGATGCAATGCAGGGTCAGGATGCAATAAACACAGCAGAGGAATTCCACAAAAGACTGGGATTAACAGGGGTAATCCTTACAAAACTGGATGGTGATGCAAAAGGTGGTATAGCCCTTTCTGTCAGAAAAGTTTTAGGAGTTCCTATTAAATTCATCGGTGTCGGTGAAAAAATAGAAGATTTTGAGCCTTTCCATCCTGACAGAATAGCTCAGAGAATCCTGGGACTTGGTGATATTCAAACCTTAATGGAAAAAATGCAGGCTGCTATAGATGAAGAAAAAGCTCAAGAAATGGCAAAAAGGGTAATGAACGCCGAATTTACCCTTGATGACCTGAGGGAACAACTCCAGATGATTAGAAACTTAGGACCCCTTGAAAATGTATTAAAAATGATTCCAGGAATAGGTTCAAAAATAAAAGACCTTAAAGTTGACGAAAAACAGTTTATCAAAATAGAGGCTATAATTAACTCAATGACCCCTGAAGAAAGGGCAAATCCCCACATAATCAATGGAAGTAGAAAAAGGAGAATAGCAAGGGGTAGTGGAACAACAATAATGGATGTAAACAGAGTGCTAAAACAATATAAAGAAATGAAGAAAATGATGAAAAAATTCAAAAAATCTGGTAAAATGAAACTTCCGTTCAATATGCCTAATTTACCATTTTAATAACAGGAGGTAGTGAAAACTTGGTAAGGATAAGACTTTCAAGAGCAGGAAGAAAGAAGCATCCAGTTTACAGAATGGTTGTAATGGATAGCAGAGCACCAAGAGAATCTAAGTATATTGACTATATTGGAACTTATGACCCAATATTAAAAACAGGAAATATTAATGTAGAAAAAGCAAAAGAATGGCTTGCAAAAGGTGCACAGCCTACAGAAAGAGCTTTAAAAATATTAAAACAGTTTGGATTGGAAGAGACAGCAAAACCTTAATCTGAAACAGAAAATCTAAACGGAGGGAAGTTCAATGAGCAAATTACAGGAACTGGTAGAGTTCGTGGCAAAATCACTGGTAGACCACCCGGACAAAGTGGAAGTTAAGGAAATTGAAGGTGAAAAAACAACTGTTATTGAATTAAAAGTTGCTCCTGAAGACCTTGGGAAAGTTATTGGAAGACAAGGAAGAACAGCAAGAGCTATCAGAACTTTACTTGCTGCTGTTGCAAGAAAACAAAACAAAAGAGCAGTATTAGAGATTTTAGAATAATAAATACAGGGGCTTTTGCCCCTTTTTTCAGTATTGTAAGCATAAATACGGGGGAGATTTCACTTCACCTTAAACACATTCTCTGTTAATCTCAGGGGAATTTTTAACCTTATATATCCTTGAATTAAGATTTCTTTCTGTTTCAAAAAGATTTTTAAGTCTATTCGCTCTTAAAACAGTTAGCTTTATGCTTTACAAAAGTTTTGCACTATTTACAGTCTTAATCCTTGTTCGCTGTATCCCTCAGGGAAGAATTTAAGAATATATGTTGCCTGTATCTCACTGATAAAGAGAAAAAGGTTTAGGCAGTTATTTTATCCTGAAATAATTTCCCTGTTTTGGTCTATTTTAACTATAAAGCGTGGAAATACATTCTTTTAGATAGTCTGCATTGATAAAATCTATATCAAACAGCCGTATTTCATCATTTTCAACATATATTTTTATAAAAATAACCGGTAAGTTTGTATACTGGCTTAATTCATTTTTTAGCTTTTTTTCTGCCCATTCAACAATAACAATCCCATTTCCCAAAACATCTGTAAAATCAAAATCCTTCACTCTATATAGATCTATGTGATATATAGGGAACTTTGATGTTTCATACTCATTCATAATTGAAAAAGTAGGAGAGTTAACCTCATCTTCTACAGATGGGTCAATAGAAGAGACAAGATAACGGGTAAAAGTGGTTTTTCCTGCAGCCAGATTTCCTTGCAGCAATATTATCTCATTTCCTTTAAGGCAGTTTGCAAGCCTGTTTGTAAGCTGTTTAAGTTCTTTTAAAGAGTTTATCTGGACTTTCATAAATAGTATTTTAAATCAAAAAGCCCCAAAAGGGGCTTTTATTTTAATCATGTATTTTGAGTTTTGGTTTTGGTGTATAGTCTGAAGATGGTGGGAGAACAGGCATTGTTCTTGCTTCTTTTGGAACTTCTCCTGTAAGGGATTTCAGGAATGCAACAATTTTGTCAATCTCATCATTTGTAAGTTCAATACCAAGCTGTGTTTCACCCATTATTTTAACTGCTTTTTTCAAGTCCCAAACAGAACCGTCATGGAAGTATGGATATGTCATTTCTATATTTCTGAGGGATGGAACTTTAAATACATATTTGTCTGCTTCTTTTTTAGTAACTTTGTATTTTCCAAGGTCTGGAGTTGGATATGGTCTTACAACACCGAATTTAGCAAACATTGTTCCACCAACGGCAACACCATTGTGACAACCTGCACATCCTTTTTCCATAAATAGTTTGAGACCTTCTTTCTCTTTTTTAGTTAAGGCATTGGTATCACCTTTCAGGAACTTGTCAAATCTTGATGGGGTAACAAGTGTCCTTTCAAATGCAGCTATTGCTTTTGCAATGTTGTCATAGGTAATTGGATTCTTGTCGCCGAATACTTTTTTAAATTCTTTTACGTATCCGGGAATAGATTGAACCTTTTGAACTACAAAATCAGGATTTGGCATTGCCATTTCAACATGGGCAAGTATTGGACCTTTTGCCTGGTCTTCAAGGGTTTTTGCCCTTCCATCCCAGAATTGTGCAATATGGAATCCTGCATTTAAAACAGTAGGAGAGTTTCTTCCACCTGTTCTGAATTTGTGTCCAAGTGCTGTTGGAACACCATCAACACCATAGGTTGCAAGGTTATGGCAGGTATTACAGCTTATAACTCCACTAAGGGATAATCTTGGGTCGTAATAAAGTTTCTTACCTAATTCTACTTTTTCAGGTGTTGTTGGATTGTCTTTAGGTGCTGGAATTTCTTTTGGTAATGGTTTGAAATAAGTTCTTGCCTGTTTAAGCAGGTCTGCATCAGATGCAAAAGCAGATACTGCAACAGCTCCGACCGCAGCTATTGCTAATTTCAGGCTCCTCATTTTCATCCTCCTTAATGATAATTATTACTATTAAGTATAAAAACAAAAAAGGAAACTGTCAAGAAATATAGGAGGATTTTAATTATTGGCTTTCTGTCTGTTCTTCCTGTTCTTCGTATGTAAACTCTATTTCCTGTTTTGGAATAACTGTTGTGATTGCATGTTTATATACTAAAACTTGCCTTGGACCTTCTTTTAGTAAAATTGTAAATGGGTCAAAATATCTTATTTTTCCTTCTAATTTCACTCCATTTACTAGATAGATATTTACCCTAACTCTGTTTTTTCTGATTGCGTTCAAAAATTGTTCCTGCAGTCTTCCTTTTTTCTTTGCCATTTCTTCACCTCTTTTAGTGTTGTGCTACTTTATAAAGTCGGTCTGCCAGTTTTACTATATCTTTATATTTTACAAGTTTTGTTTTCCATATTGCAGGAATTGTTTCCTCCCCATTATAAGCACCTGCGAAAGCACCTGCTATTAAGCCTATTGAATCTGTATCTCCACCATAATTTCCATATGAGTTAACAGCATGGATAATTACACTTTCGGTATTTTCCGGAGTCTTTAGAAATATGAATAGAGCCTGTGATACAGCTTCCAGTGCAAAGGAACCATTTCCCAGTTCATCAATAGCATCATCATAAGATGCATCTTTATCTAAAAGTGTTTTTACCCTATCCAGATAAAATTTTGTTTCTTTTTGCTTAACAAATGTTTTTAAAAGCTCTATAAAATAACCATATTCATCTTCAAGATAAAATCTTCCCTGTAAAAGCTCTCCGATAGCAACGGCAAGTATAGAAGCTGCATCAAGAGCTATCTCATTTCTATGTGTAAGCATAACTACTGCCTTCGTTCCTTCAACAGCGAGAATAGGATTTGTGTAATGATACATTCCTATAGGAATTGCCGGTAGTGTCCCTTCAACAGAACTTCCACCTCTCCCAATATCCCTTCCTTCTTTGAGAGCTTCTATTGCGACAAGAAAAGAAGGGTCTACATAGCTATGGAGCTCTTCCTTTTCATACCAGTCTATATATCTTTCTATAATATCCCTTATATCTAATCTACCTTTATCTGCAAGGGATTCTGCCACAATTTTTACCAGTTCAAATTCACTGGATGTTTCTCCAGGCTTTAGAAATGACGCCGGGGATGCTGGATGAGGTTTGCATATCTCGGTTATTTTATCTCCATAATGTAATATAACTTCATCCATAGGGATTTCTTCAACACACATCCCCATGCTATCGCCAACTGCAGCACCTACAAGGGCTCCTCTAAATTTGTTTTTCAATTTCTTCCTCTGACTTTTTTTCTAAAATTTAAATTTAATGAGTTTGTAAGAGAAAGACCAGAGATTATTCTTTCTCCGGTCTTAATGTTGGAAAGAGAATAACTTCTCTTATTGATGAACTATCTGTAAGCATCATAATAAGTCTATCTATTCCGATACCTTCTCCACCTGTTGGAGGCAGACCATACTCCAGTGCCATAAGGAAGTTCTCATCTATATCCATTGCTTCTTCATCGCCTGCAGCCTTTTCTTTAAGCTGTTGCAGGAATCTCTCCCTTTGGTCTTCTGGGTCGTTTAACTCTGTGTATGCATTGGCAAGTTCTTGTTTATTAACGATTAATTCAAATCTTTCAACAAGGTCAGGGTCATTTCTATGGGTTTTTGCCAGTGGTGAAAGGATTTTTGGAAAATCTATAACAAATGTAGGTTGAATAAGTTCTTCTTCTATAAAGTGTTCAAACAGTTTGTCTAAAAGCTTAAGGTGTGTGAGTTCTTCTGCTCTTGGTATTCCAACTTCTTTTGCGAAAGTCCTTGCCTTTTCTTCATCAAGGAAAAATTCTTTATCTTTACCTGTTTTTTCTTTTAATGCATCAAAAAATGGTAATCTTCTAAACGGTTTTGAAAAGTCTAATTCTTGTCCCTCCCATGTTATTTTCAGTGTTCCTACTGTATCCATAAGAATTTTTCTGAATAACTCTTCTGTCATATCCATAAGGTCATTATAATCAAGGTATGCTCCGTAAAATTCAACCATTGTAAATTCAGGGTTATGGGTGGTATCAATACCTTCATTTCTGAAGTTTCTACCAATTTCATAAACCCTGTTAAATCCTCCAACAACAAGCATCTTTAGATACAGCTCAGGGGCTATTCTGAGATACATATCCATATCAAGTGCATTATGATGAGTTATGAATGGCTTTGCCATAGCCCCGGAAGCAACAGTTTGGAGAATAGGTGTTTCTACTTCCATAAAACCTTTGCTTTCCAGATATTCCCTTAGACTTTTTATAGCCTTTGACCTAATCTTAAAAATTTCCCTTGCTTTCGGATTTGCTATAAGGTCAATATATCTATGCCTGTATCTAAGTTCTACATCCTTTAAACCGTGCCATTTTTCAGGTAAAGCCCTGAGTGATTTTGCCAGAAGTTGAAAATCTTTAATCTCAACTGTAAGCTCACCTGTCATAGTTCTGAAAAGCTCACCCTTAACTCCGATAATATCTCCAACATCAAGGATATTCATTGCCTCCTGATATTTTTCCTCACCTAAGGTGTCCTTTCTGAAATAAACCTGCAGTTTTCCATCTGCATCCTGAATATGTCCAAAGGCAGCTTTCCCCTGGTCTCTGAGAGCGATAAGTCTACCGGCTACAGAAACCTGTTCTCTGTTTGGGTCAAGGTCAAATTGGGATTTTACCTGATGAACATCCTGTGCATTTTCTACAGAGGCTATTTCCTCAGCAACAAGTGTAAGTTTTCCATCAATCCTTTTAAGTTTTCCTTTAAAGGCGACTTCTTGATTTGGTGCAAATTTACCTGCCAATTGTGGAATTATAACCTGTATCTCAACAGGCTCATTAAAGTCAGCAAGCCTTATAACATACTTATCTTCCCTTTTAGAAACCCTTTTAATTCTTCCTTTTATTGTAAACTCATCTTCAGGAACAGGTTTTTCATACTTTTCCCTTATCTTATCCAAGGTGGTTGTTACCTCAAATTTGTGAGGATATGGATTTTTCCCTTCTTTTTTCATCTGCTCTATAAGCTGTTTTCTGCTTTCTATAATTTCTTCAGGCATTAATTTCCTCCAAAAGTTTTTGACAAACTTAAATTATAATTGAATTAGGGGATATTTGTTAAGTTTCATCTTTACCAAAATATTTATCATATCTATATCTGAACTCCCTGAAAGTAATTCCAAGAATCTGAGATGCTTTTGTTTTATTCTCCTGAGCCAATTCCATTGCTTTATTTATAAGTGCTTTTTCAATAAGTGCCATAGTTTTTTTAAGGTTGATACCTTCTTCTGGGAATGTTTTTACTTTAAATTCCCGGTCAGGATTGTCTATATATATAGAATTGATGCTTTTTTTCTCTATTCCAATTGGAGCAAGCTCTTTTCCTTCAGAAAGAATCACTGCTTTTTCAAGAATATTTCTTAACTCCCTTATATTTCCTTTGTAGTCATAATTCATCAGATAATTGAGAAATTCAGGGGATATCTTTTCTATATCTTTGTTGTATTTTTCTTTCAGGTCTTGAAGAATGCTTTCTACAAGTAAAGGAATATCCTCCCTTCTTTCTTTGAGAGACGGCATTTTTATCACTATTGTCGAAAGTCTGTAATAAAGGTCTTCCCTGAAATTACCTTTTTCTATTTCTTTTTCTAAATCTTTATTTGTTGCTGAGATAATCCTGACATCAACACTGACCTCTTTAACACTTCCAAGTGGCCGGATTTTTTTATTTTCCAGAAATCTAAGAAGTTTTGCCTGAAGGGATATAGGCATTTCTCCTATTTCATCTAAGAAAAGTGTTCCACCGTTTGCTTCTTCAATCAGACCTTTTTTGTCTGAAACTGCACCGGTAAATGCACCTTTTTTATATCCAAACAGCTCACTTTCAAGAAGTTCAGGTGGTAAAGATGCACAGTTTATAGCGACAAAAGGTTTATCTTTTCTTTTTGAAAGTTTATGTATTGTCCTTGCAACAACATCTTTCCCTGTTCCACTTTCTCCTATGATAAGAACGTTTATATCATAAGGAGCTATTTTTTCTATTGTTTCCTTTACTATTCTGATTGCTGGAGATTTTCCTATTAAACCTTCAAACTTTTCATCTTTTTGCTGTGCTAATTTCCTTTCAAGTTCTATCTTATTTTTTACATTTCTGATTATCAGTCTAAGTTCATTAAGCTCAAAGGGTTTTGTCAGATAATCATAAGCACCCAGTTTTATGGCTTCAACTGCCGTATCAGAAGAAGCAAAAGCAGTTATAATAACTGCCTCGGTTTTAGGATTTTTTTCTTTCAGTTTTTTTAAGATATCTATGCCTGAATCATCTGGAAGCCTAAGGTCTAAAAGTGCAAGGTCGTAGTACCTATTCTCAATGAGTTCTAAAGCTTCTTTATATGAAGAAGCCCTATCTACCTCAAATCCGGCTTCTTCAAGAAGCATTGATAAAATTTCCTGTATATTTATTTCATCATCAACTATCAGCGCTTTCATTTTCCCTCCCTAAAGGAAAAATTAAAACAAACTTAGCTCCACCCAGCGAGCTATCCTCCACCAATATATTACCTTTGTTTTCCATTACAATCCTGTTTGTAATAGCAAGGCCAAGACCTGTCCCTGTTTTACTTGTAGAAAAGAAAGGTTCAAATATTTTGTCTCTTATTTCGGGTTTTATTCCCTTTCCATCATCTTCTATCTCTATATAGACTTTATTCCCAAGCTGATAAACATTTATAACTATCTTGCTCTTTGCCCATTCTACTGCATTTTTAATAAGATTAGATAATACAGAATCAAAGGCTTTTTCGCTCATATAAACGTAAGGATTTCCGGAAACATTAACATTAATTTCTTTATGGTCTTTAAATAGTTCCTGAAACCTAAGCACTCTTTCTTTAACATTGATTAATGTTTTTTCACTCTCTTTTGGTCTTGAAAGCAGTAAAAAATCCGAGAGTAATCTATTAAGACGGTCTGCTTCATTTCTAATCATATTTATTAATTTTTGGTCAGTTTTTCCCTCTGCAAGAAGGTCTGCAGCAGCTTTTATTGAGGCCAGAGGGTTTCTTATCTCATGGGCAAGTTCTGCACTAATTCTATAAAGTTTTTTGTATACTTCTGCCTGTTTCTTTTCTTCCTCCAATTTGGAAATATAAGCCTGTTGAAGCTGTAAGTCTCTTCTTAGTCTTAAACCGGCAAATGTTATTATCCAGAATGCAAATAAATTTAAGATTAAATGTAAATATCCACTGGAATGTTGCTCACTATACATAAAAAACAAAAATGAATATTCAAAAGCTGTTAAAAGCAATACAGAATAGGCCTGTCTGCTTTCAAAACTAAATCCTGAAAAGAACAGCGGAAATAAATACAGGAGAGAAAAGTATTTCAGTTTATCAAAATCTGTAAAGATAAAGGCTGAAATGAAAGTAACATCAAGTATAGTATCAATTATAGAAACATTTTTTATAAAAAGTGTAACAAATGAAACAGCCGTATAAACAAATAAAATAAAGACCGCTACAACCTGAGTGGAACTTTTAAGATCGGATGTTCCAGCAAAAAAGGTAAATGAGATTAAAAGGGCTAAGGAGAATATAAACCTTAATAGCTTGTAATTATACTGAATTTTTCCTAAATGCACATATCCTACTCAGATTTTCTTATAATTATTGCTCTTCCTTTCGCTATTTCATCTATTGCAATAACTGTCTTTTTTAGTGGAACTCCCTCTTCTGTTACGTAACTTTCAGCACCGGTTTCATAAAGTTCTTTTGCAAGTTTTGCCGCTGCATGAACCAGCTCATATCTATTATTAACTCTTTTTAAAGCCTGTTCAATTAAAGGTCTCTTGCTCAAATCTGTTCCTCCGGACAGCTTTTATAGTAACAATTTAGTATATCATTCTTTATATTTTAATTCCAGATAGGTTAGTTTTATTACAAAATACATAAATAACCCAGATGTAGCTCCAAGTAAATCAGCTGTTATATCTCCATACTCAGCGGTTCTATATGGTAGAAAATATTGAACCACTTCTATGAAAAGGCTAAAAAACAACGAATAGAAAAATGCCCCCCAATAACTTGTATTATATGATTCTTTTAACAGAATAGCAAAAATGAAAAATGCAAAAAAATGGTATATTTTGTCATGATTCTGGGTAATTGTCTGGGGTGTAAATGCGAAGTACATTATTAAAACTGTATAAATCCAAAAAGCGACTTTCAGTAATTTTACCATTTTACCCCTGCATAAGTTTTTTTAATTTTTCATCTTTTATCTGAGATAAATCAAACCTATTTGTTTTCAATCTGCTGGATAAGATTATATGTTTTAAATTTTCTTTGGCTTTATCCAAATTGTCATTAATTACTACATAATTATATTCTTTCCATGCAGGTATTTCTTTTTTGGCAGTTTCTAACCTTTTTTGAATTTCTTCTTCGCTATCTCCCCTTTCTTTCATCCTTTTTACAAGTTCATCAAGGGATGGAGGAAGTATAAAAATGGTAATTACATCCTTTTTATTGGAAACAATCTGTCTCATCCCCTGAACATCAATTACCAGCAGTAAATCAAAACCTTTTTGTAATTCATCTTCCACTTCTTTTTTTGGAGTTCCATAATAATTTCCGTGAACCACTGCATATTCCAGAAAATCATTTTCTCTTATTCTTTTTTCAAACTCTTCTCTGGATAGGAAATAATAATCAACCCCGTTTTTTTCTCCGGGACGGGGTTTTCTTGTTGTGCAGGTGATAACTCTTTTTAGATTTGGAATTTCTTGAATAAGTAGATTAGCAAGAGTAGTCTTGCCCCCTCCGGCAGGAGAGGACAATATAAATAATTCCCCTTTTTTCATTATCTTCCAATACCCTGTATTAGAAGGTCACTTAAAAGTGTTGATAATCCCCAGAAAACTGTTGGATATATACCAAGTATAAGGATAAATGTTGCCATAAACGCTATAGTAAACATTTCTCCTAAAGAGAAGTTAAATCTTGCTGCAGATTGAGGTTCATGCATATACATATAAACCACAACTCTGAGATAGTATCCAGCAGATACAATACTCATAACTACAAGAACAATAGCAAGCCACCATATATCAGAACCAATAAGTGCAAGGAATACACCTAATTTTCCAAAAAATCCAACTGTTGGAGGAATTCCAAGCATTGAGAACATAAATATCAGCATAAACAGAGCCATCATAGGACTTCTTTTAGCAAGTCCTCTAAAATCATTTATATTATTTGTCCAGCCATGCTGCCTTTCCATTGCAGATAGGAATATAAATCCTCCAAGACCCATAAAGATGTAAACTAAGGAGTAGAAAATTAATGCAGTAAATGCCATACCTGTTGGAGCTGCGAGAGCTGCCAGTATATAACCTGCATGGGCAACAGAAGAATATGCAAGCATTCTTTTAACATTATCCTGTCTGAGCGCAACAAAATTACCGAAAATCATAGAGGCAGCTGCAAGTAATGCCCACCCCAGTGTCCAGGCTTCAGAAGCGAATGGGAATGCCTGAACCATAACCCTAAGAATAACAGCAAAGGTAGCTATTTTTGCAGCAACACCCATAAATGCAGTAATAGGCGTAGGCGCACCCTGATAAGCATCTGGTGTCCAGAAATGGAACGGCACTGTTGAAGCCTTAAGTCCTAATCCTATTAGTATCAAAGCTATTCCGGCAAGAGCTGCTACATCAAGATTATTTGATGTTATTGCATCTGCTATTTGTGCAAAATCAAAGCTTCCTGTTCTACCGTAAATAACAGCAATACCATAACTTAAAATAGCTGTTCCTGTTCCACCAATTATTAGATATTTAAAAGCACCTTCTTTAGAAAGGTAATCTTTTCTAAACATACCTGCCAGTATATAAATAGTCACAGACGCAAGTTCAAGTCCAATATACATTGTCACCAGATTATTGGCCGAGACCATTATCATCATTCCAAGGAGGGCAAAGAGAATCAGATAGTAATATTCTCCGTAGTATGTTCTTTTAGATTCAAGATAAGGTCTAAGGACAATCACAACAAAGAAAGTAGTTAGTATCAGGAAAAATTTAAATGTTAAAGAAAATGAATCTACAGCATAGAGACCATAGAATGTTATATCACCGTGTTCCATTGTTAATGTTGCTATCCCTGCAAGGAGCAAACCAATCGCAGTAACAATAGATATTACAAGCCTTGCTTTTGTAAACAATTCAATGAAGAATACTATAAGCGCCGTAATTAGAATAATTATCTCCGGTATCAATACACTGAAGTTTGGAGCTCCTAAACCTGCCACTATATCCTGTAATACCGACATCCCTTAGCCTCCTATAAACTTAGAAAGAATAGCTTTAGAAGTTGTTTCTATTAATCTCACCCACCATGTTGGGTATATACCAATTACAAACATCATTATTACAAGTGGTAAGAATGAAAGTAATTCAGCTGTGTTCATATCTCTAAGTTTTTCCCACTTTTCTATTTTCTTTTCAGGTAATAAGCTTTCTTTAAACATAGATTTGTGATAAAGGTAAAGGGTATATCCGGCACCCACTATCAAGCTAAGACCTGCAAGCACTGCTGTAAGAATACTTACCTTAAATGTCCCAAGGAGTGACAAAAACTCTCCAACAAATCCAGATAAGCCCGGTAATCCTGCTGAAGCCATAGCAGAAATCATAAATAAAGTTGCAAAAACAGGCATAAATCTGGCTAGACCTCCAAGGTCTTTAAGCTCATAAGAATGAACCCTCTCATATATGAAACCTGCAGCAAGGAATAATGCCGCAGAAGTAAATCCGTGTGAAATCATGGTAATAATAGCACCATTCATACCTTCTGTATTAAGGGCAAATGTCCCTATTGTTACAAAGCCCATGTGAGATACTGAAGAATAAGCAATAATTCTCTTAATATGTGTTTGCGATAAAGCCATTGCAGCTGTATAGATAATAGCAATCACTCCAAGTGCAAACATAACCGGGACAAAGTATTTTGATGCTTCAGGAAACCAAGGAAGAGAAAATCTAACAAAACCGTAAGTTCCCATTTTCAACAGAACCGCTGCCAGTATAACAGAACCTGCTGTTGGTGCCTGAACGTGTGCTGCAGGCAACCATGTATGGAACGGCCACATAGGAACCTTAATTGCAAAACCAAGTGCCAGAAGTAAGAAGAAAATTACTTCAAGCTTAAATGGTAAACCAAGATTTACAAGATCAAAATAGCTTGTAGATAATATTCCCTTTTCCATATATTGATAGATATACATTCCAACAACACCGATAAGAAGGAAAAGAGAACCAAAGAATGTATAAATAAAGAACTTGGTTGCTGCATAGATTCTTTCAGCATATCCCCAAATACCAATAATCAGGAACATTGGAATGAGCATTGCTTCCCAGAAGATATAGAACCATACCATATCCCAGGCAACGAAAACACCAATACATGCTGCTTCAAGAACAAGAAAAGCAATAAAATATTCTTTAATTCTTTTTTGAATATTTGTGCTCCATACAAAAGCAGCAACAAAGGATATAGCAGTAAGCCAGACCATTGTTAAGCTAAGAGCATCAACACCAACTTCATAATTAACCCCAAGGAAAGGTATCCATGAATACTTTTCATAAAACTGTATTGCATAGGTTGAATAATCATAAGCAAACAGCATATAAGTAGAGATTAGAAACACAACCAGAGATGCAATTATACTTATAGGTTTTGCAAATCTTTCATTTAAGAAAAACAGAATAGCCGCTGCAACAAGAGGTATCAGTATAGAAATCGTTATGATCGGAAACGACGCATGCACAAATTCTACTGTCATTCTCTCAGCCCCCTACATAAAAAGTAAGAATATTCCAAGGAATATAAGTATTCCTATTGCCATTTGTGTAATATAAGCACCAATCCTTCCTGATTGGAAGAGTCTTAAACCACTTCCTGTAACCAGTGAAGCTTTTGCAGAACCATCAACAATTCCGTCTATTATTACCTTATCACCGATGAACCACAGTATTTTCGCAAATTTGTAGTAGCCGTATACAAATATTGCATAGTAAATAAAGTCAAAATACCATCTGTTATACAGAAGCAGATAAAGAGGTTTGAATGTTTTTGCAATTTCCCTTGCATCAATTTTCCTGAGTTGATAAATAACCCAAGCAGCAAATATACCTGCCAATGCTGTAAATAATGCAAGTAATCCCAGTGGTGATGTTAATGAATGAACGAGGAAATGCCATGCATCCTCTGCTATATGAACGTGATGTGCCCTTGCAAGGCCATTTTCAACAAGTTTCCTCGTTTCTTCTGATAGGAAAGGCATAGCATCCGGATTGAGAGAAGGATTAAGGAATTTATCAAAGAATTCTTTAAAGAATCCTAATACAACTGCTCCTGTAGCAAGCACAATAAGTGGAACAGTCATTGTTGGTGGAGACTCATGAACATGTGCTTTTACATGAGGATCTAATCTATCACCATCTTCAAATGCCAAGAAGTAAAGTCTAAAGATATAAAATGCTGTTAGCAGTGCTCCGAACCATAAAAGAATCCAAACAAATTTATCTATTTCATAAGCACCTTCTATAATCGGGTCTTTAGAGAAAAATCCTGCAAATGGAGGAATACCTGCAAGTGCAAGTGCACCAATTAGAAAAGTTATAGCAGTAATTGGCATATATTTTCTAAGCTGTCCCATTTTTTGAACATTAAGTATATGGTGAATTCCTATTAAAACTGAACCTGCTGCAAGGAATAGTAATGCTTTGAACACAGCATGGGATGCAAGGTGGAACATTCCCGGTTTAAATAATCCAAGTCCTTCTGCAGCAAACATATATCCAAGCTGGGACATTGTAGAGTAAGCAATTATTCTCTTAATATCGTTTTGAACAAGACCCATTGTTGCCGCTATAAATGCTGAGAATGCACCAACATAAAGGACTACATCAAGAGCAAGATCAGAAGAAGCAAATATCGGCATTAATCTCGCAACCATGTAAACACCAGCTGCAACCATTGTAGCAGCGTGGATTAATGCAGAAACAGGAGTTGGACCTTCCATCGCGTTTGGAAGCCATATATGGAGCCCCAGCTGAGCTGATTTACCAACTGCACCACCAAACAGAAGAAGTGCTATCGCAGTAATTGTCCAATATCCTGCTTCTGGAAGTTTATTAAATACATCTAAATAATCAAGTGTTCCAAAAGTTACAAAAGTAAGAATAGTTCCTGTAAGGAATAACCAATCACCAACCCTGTTTGTTATGAAAGATTCAAATGCTGCATCTGCAGCTGAGCTTTTATGGTGATAAAAACCAATCAAGAGATAAGATGCTAAACCAACACCTTCCCATCCAAAGAATAGCTGAACAAGGTTATCTGAAAGGGTAAGCATAAGCATCATAAACACGAATAAAGAGAGATATGCAAAAAATCTTGGATAAGAAGGTTCACCCCGCATATAACCAGTTGCAAATATGAAAATAAATGTTGATATCACTGTAACAACACAGGTCATTAATGCAGATAATGGATCCCAGAATATACTCACAGAGATAGAATAATCCCCTATAGGCATCCACGTAAATAATTTCAGGTCATAATGGGCACCTGTTTGTGCCACATTGATAAATCCTACTATAGAAGCCACTGCTGATATTGCTACTCCTAATACAGCAAGAATACCTGCAAGAGGTTCTCTTAAGAACTTATATCCCAAAAGCCCAATGATTATAAATGCAACCAGAGGTGAAAACGGTATAATCCATAAGTACTCCATCTCTCTCCTCTTAATTTTTTAATTCTGTTAGTGTTTCTGTATCTACATCTTTACGAAGTCTGTAAATCGCCATAATTAGACCAAGTCCTACAGCTGCTTCAGCAGCAGCAATAGTCAGTATAAAAAACACAAAAACCTGTCCACTTACATCGGCAAGTTTCATATCAAAGGCAACAAAAGCGATATTAACAGCGTTAAGCATAAGCTCTGTCGCAAGAAGCAAAGCAATTATATTTCTTCTGATAGCAATACCAATTAATCCAAGAACCATCAACAATGCACTTAGAACCACATAATATTCATAAGGAATCATTACCCTTCTGCCTCCTCATCTAATACATGTTCTTTTTTACCAATTATAATTGCCCCAATCATTGCCACTAAAAGAATTAGAGAAGCGACCTCAAATGGGAAAAGATATTTTGTAAATAGCATTGTTGATACTGCTTTAATATTTCCAACCTTTTCAATGATTTCTGGTGTAAACATCCCAGTATTAGATTTCCAAGCACCGTAAAGGGAAACAAAGGCAAGTTCAATAAAGATCAAAAATCCAGTCGGTATAGATAAAAGCATATATTTAGGCTCAAATGCTTTTCCTTTAAATTCTGGAACTGTAGAGATAACCAGAACGTAGAATACAACTATAGCAACAGCATAAATAAGTATCTGGAGAGCACCTATAAGCTCAGCACCCATAGTGAAAAACAAACCAGATACCATTACAAGAGTTGATATAAGGGATAAAACTGCATAAATAATATTTCTAAAGAACACTACGCCCATTGCTGATAAAACAGCCAGTGTTGAAAAAGTCCAGAATGCAACAGATGTTAACTCCATTTAATCTGCCCCCATAACTTACTTCTTTGTTCATCATCTATCCAGATTCGGTCAGGCTCATTGTATCTTCTTCTATCAAAATCAATAGCACGTTGTGCCATATCTTCCATATGTGTGACACAACTTGCTCTGTGATATGCAGCCGTTTCATATATATCAGTCATAATCAAACAATCTACAGGACAGGCTTCTGTGCATAAACCACAATACATACAATTAAGTAAATTCATATCAAATCTTGTAACTCTTTTTTTACCTTCAGGTGTCTGAACAGCTTCTATCTTAAATAATTCTGGAACAGGGCAGGCTTGCTGACACATATAACATGCAACACACCTGCTTTCTCCATCTTTTATATCCATAAATTTCTCAATTACCTTAAAGGAAGGAGGTTCATTTCCATTTTTTACCCTGTGGGCATGTGTTCCCCTGAATCTTTTGGGAGGAGTAAGCTTTTCAAATGGATAAGAAGTTGTTATTGTTTTTCTAAAGAAATTCTTAATGGTGATTTTCATTCCTTTTATAAAATCAAGGAAAAAAATCCTCTCCCTATTTGAAAGCCCGGGTCTCTCCACATATTTAACTTTTACCATCTTTTTAGCCAAATATTATTATCCAGATTGCAACGATAAATATATTTGCAAGGGCAAGTGGAAGCATTACTTTCCATGCAAGCTCTGTAATCTGGTCAACTCTATATCTTGGAAGTGTCCAATGAACCCACAAGAAGAACATAAATACGAGGAATAACTTTAAGAAGAACCATACAAAAGCCGGTATTGGAAGCCATCCCATAAACGGTAATGGATTCCATCCACCAAAGAAAAGAATTACTGTAATTGCACTGAGAACGAATGTTGCAATATACCATTCAGCCAGTGGGAACAATCCAAATTTCATTCCTGTATACTCTGTAACATAACCACCAACAAGCTCAGCTTCTGCTTCCTGAACATCAAATGGTGTTCTACCTGTCTCAGCAAGAACACAAAAGATAATTACCACAAAACCGAGAATATTTGGAATTATAAACCAGATATTTTGCTGTGCTTCTACTATTTCTTTAAGGGAGAAAGAACCTGCCATCATAATAGGTCCTGCAAGTGCAAAACCAAGGGCAACTTCATATCCTATTAAGACAGCAGCTTTCCTTAAACCACCAATCATTGGATATTTTGAGTTAGAAGCCCATCCGGCAAAAATAACACCGTAAATTGAAATACTACCAAATGCCAGAGCAAGTAAAAGGCCAATATTTAAATCTGTTATATAAGGCTTTATTGTTATTCCAAAAATTGTAAATGGCTCTCCAAAAGGAACAACAGCAAGTATCATTATTGCAGGAACGAAAGCCATTAATGACGCAAGATAGAAAAGAAATTTATCCGCACTATCAGGAACAATATCTTCTTTTGTTAAAACTTTAAGTGCATCTGCTATAGGCTGAAGAACTCCATGGGGCCCAACATGTAAAGGACCTGGTCTTTGTTGGACATGACCTGCAAATTTCCTTTCAATTAATGTGAGATATGCTGCACCAAGAAACATTGCTATGATGAAGATTAAAGACTTTATTGTTAAACCAATAACCGTTCCGAGTATCTCCATCCTAAACCTCTTTATTTTTGTTATTCAGGCCTTAAAAGTTTAAAAAATCTTAACATAAACAGAGGAAAAATCAAACAGTGTTTGTTAAATTATCGGTCTGTTTCTCCGACTACAGGGTCAAGGCTTCCAAGTAATACAACAGCATCTGCAACTGTTCTACCTTTTATAAGTTCTGTGAAAATCTGCAGATTATAAAAAGCACCAGACCTTATGCGAAGCCTGTAAGGTTTTCCTTCTCCTTTACTGTTGATATAAAATCCCAATTCTCCCCTTGGATTTTCTCCAGATAGATAAATCTCCCCTTCCGGAGCCTGTTCTCCATAAACCCTAAGAGTAAAGTCTTTAACCATTGATTCTATTGAGTTAAATACTTCTTCAAGGGTTGGAAGAACATATGGATTTTCTGTAAAAACATAATCATCATCTTCTATTTCTCTCAGCTTTTTGACACACTGCTTAACAATATTATTAGACTGGCGCATCTCTTCCATTCTAAGTAAATATCTATCATAACAATCACCAACAGTGCCTAAAGGAACTTCAAAATCAACTTTATCGTAAGCATCTGTAGGTTGAATCATTCTAATGTCATAAGGAACTCCTGCAGAACGGGCAACAACACCTGTAAGACCGTATTGATATACATCTTCCTCAGATATTATTCCAATATCAACATTTCTTTTAAGCCATACTCTATTTTTTGTCAGGATAGTCTCATACTCTTCTAATTTTTGTGGAAAATCATTTGTGAAATGTTCAATAACATCAAGAGCTCCTTCAGGTAAATCCTTTGCGACTCCTCCAATTCTTATGTATGAAGAGTTTAGCCTTATGCCTGATATACCTTCTATAATATCCATTATTTTTTCTCTTTCCCTAAATGCATAAAGGAAGATTGTCAGGGCTCCAAGGTCAAGGGCAAATGTTCCAAGCCAGAGAAGGTGTGAATTTATCCTTTGCAGCTCACACATCATAGTTCTAATCCATTTCGCCTTCTCAGGAGGTTCAACACCAAGGAGTTTTTCTACAGCATTTACATAGGCAACCTGCGAACATAATGCAGAGATATAATCCATCCTGTCTGTATATGGGATAAACTGGGTGTATGTTAGATTTTCTGCTATTTTTTCAACGCCTCTATGAAGTTGCCCAAGAATAATATCGCAATTTCTAACATATTCACCTTCCATATCAAATAAGAACCATATTGTTCCGTGTGTCCCTGGATGGAGAGGACCCCAGTTAAGAACTATCTGATTTTTCTTTTCCATTCTGGCTTTTTCTGTTCTTTCTAAATCCTCAAGGGTAGGTATAGCTGTATGATATGGATTGTAGTTATGGGCAGGAACCTCCTCAGGTCTAAGATTTAAAGAAGGTAAATATGTATCTTCTATCCCTTTTAAAGGAAAATCTTTTCTGAGGGGATGGTATTTATATCCTTCCCATAAAAACATTCTTACCAGATTTTCATGGCCTTCAAAATTTACTCCGAACATATCCCAGGCTTCCCTTTCTGCCCATTTGGCACCTTTCCACAAATCTGTAACGGTAGGCAATGAATCATCTTCAGCCCAGGATTTAACAACAACTCGTTTTTTCTTTTCTGGATTAAAGAGGAGATAAATACCCTGAAATCTGGGTTTATGAAGGGGAAAATCTATACAAAAAAGGTCTATAAACATCTTATAGGAAAGTTCATCCCTGAGAAAAAGTAAAAGGTCTTTAAGATTTTTTTTATCTATAGTTATTGAAGTAAAGTTTTCCCTTTGCTGGACTTCAACTTCAGGAAATTTATTTTTTATTAAATCCAAATCTTCTTTATCAATCCATAAACGCAAAATAATGCCCCTTAAAATTTTTTATAAAAGGGGAAACACCCCACAAGGAGCCTTAAAATCCAAATATAGACTTTTCTTTAACAGGTTGAGAAGCTGTTGGCACTTCTCTAACAGGAATTTCCTTCCAGATTTTTCCTTCTTTCTGGGCTTTAATTTTTCTTTGCAGTTGCATTATTCCCCATAATAAAGCCTGTGGGGTTGGAGGGCATCCTGGAACATATACATCAACAGGTATTATTCTGTCTACACCTTGTAGTGTTGCATAAGTTGGGAATGGACCACCTGCTGATGAGCAACCACCCATTGAAATAACCCATTTAGGGTCTGGCATTTGATCATATATAAGCTTAAGCATAGGGGCAACTTTATTAACAACTGTTCCGGCAACTATAAGAACGTCAGACTGTCTTGGGGAACCTCTGAATATAATTCCAAGTCTGTCTGTGTCAAATCTTGATGCTGCCGTGTGCATCATCTCAATAGCACAGCAGGCAAGGCCTACAGAAGCAGGCCATAAAGAGTTTCTTCTTCCCCAGCTTAAAACTTCTTCTACTGTTGTTAATATTATCCCATTGTTGTGTTTTATTGCCATTTTAACGCTCCTTTTTTCCAGGCATATACATATCCAAGGATTAGGATAAATAGGAATATAAACATTTCTGTGAAAATAAATCCAGCATTAATTTTTGCTACTTCTTTAAATATTACACTCCACGGCAGGACAAATGCTGCCTCAAGGTCAAACAGAACAAGGAGTAGTCCAAGCAGATAATATTTTTGTTCAAGGGATATATGTGATGTTTTATCGTAAAGGGGAACACCACACTCATAAGTGTATCCTTCCATTGGGTCAGGAATCTTAGGAGCAACAAGTCTGTTAATCAACAGTAGTGCTGCACCTACTATTAGAGCACTTATTCCAAATATCACCAGAGCCAGATAACCAGTCATATCCCCAACCTCAGCGAATTTTTCAAACAGTGTTTTATTAGAATAACTGATAATTTTTTTAAAATCAATTCCCTTGCTTTTAATCTGCCTTTAGGTCTAAAATATATAAAAAATTTTTTATATGAGGTGGAAAAATGAAAAAAACTATGAAAGATGTGTCTCAGGTAAAATCAACAGAAGAGGGGGTTGTTATAGAAGTCGTTGATGAAACTGTAGATGCAAACAAAGTAAAAGAAGTAGTTGAAAACTGCCAGACAGGAAAGTGTGACTGTATGTCTGAAGAAACAAAAGCAAAAGTTACATTTATGGATTTTAGAGTTGAAAATGGAAAGCCTGTGATAGAGATAAAAGGAGAAGTTTCTGAAGAAGAAATAAAAGAGGCTGTAAGCAGGTCTAAAAAAGAGTTATAAATGGAGCTGAGAAAAGTTTTCTATGCTTTATCAGATGAGATTAGATTGAAAATAGTCAGGCTTTTAATAAGCCATTCTGAACTGTGTGTATGTCAGTTTCAAGAAATTTTCGGTATATCACAACCCAATATCTCGTTCCATTTAAGAGTCTTGAAAGATGCCGGATTAATAAAGTCCCGTAAAGATGGAAAATGGAGTTATTATTCATTAAATATGGATAATTCTGTTTTGAAACAGCTTATTCCATCTATAGAAAAAGAGATTGACACACCTGAACTTAAATCTTTCTGTGAGCTGAAAAATGAATGAATTTCATACAATTCTAGCAGTTGTTATATTCCTTTTGACTCTTATTTTTGTAATCTGGCAGCCTAAAGGTCTAAGTATAGGCTGGACTGCCACCATTGGGGCTATTGTTGCCCTTTTAACCGGTGTGGTATCTCTTCGGGATGTCTGGGTTGTTGTCCAAATAGTCTGGGATGCGACAGTTGCATTTGTTGGAATTATTTTTATATCCCTTATCCTTGATAAAATTGGATTTTTTGAATGGTCAGCACTTCATATAATGAAAAGGGCTGATGGAAACGGTCGTAAACTCTTTGTTTATATAATTTTGCTTGGAGCATTAATCGCTGCATTCTTCGCCAATGATGGTGCAGCTTTAATGCTCACTCCAATAGTTTATGCAAAGATCAAACATTTAGGACTAAAGGATAGATTTATACTTCCATTTATAATGGCAAGTGGTTTTGTTGCTGATACAACCAGCCTCCCCCTTGTTATTTCTAATCTTGTAAACATTGTTACAGCAGATTTTTTCAGTATAGGATTTATTGAGTATGCTTTTAAAATGATTGTTCCAAATATTTTCTCGCTACTGGCTACTTTAACTGTTTTATATCTGTTTTTCAAAAAGGATATTGTTAAGGAATATGACCCATCTCTTCTAAAAAATCCAGATGAGGTTATAAAAGACTGGTTTATTTTTAAAATTGCCTGGTGGCTTGGCGGATTTTTGCTTATTGGTTTCATAGTATCGGAGATTTACCACATACCAGTTTCAATAATAATAACAATCGGTGCAATTGTTCTTGGTATAGCTACTTACAGAGAAAAAATAGTTAACATGAAAACCCTTGTTTTCAAAGAAACTCCGTGGAAAATTGTCGTTTTTTCAATAGGTATGTATGTGGTTGTTTATGGGCTAAAAAATGTAGGCTTAACCTCAGAACTTGCTAAGTTTATCAAAGATTTTCAATCTTACGGAGATTTATCTGGAATTATAGGAACAGGAGTTATAGCTGCTGTTTTATCAGCAATTATGAATAATATGCCTTCTGTGATGGTTGTAGACCTTGCTATAGCATATACAGGTTTTAAAGAAAGTATTCAGCATTTACTTGCTTATGCAAATATTATTGGCTGTGATTTAGGGCCTAAAATCACTCCAATTGGTTCTCTTGCTACACTTCTATGGCTTCACGTTTTGGAGCAAAAAGGGATAAAAATAGGTTGGGGATACTACTTTAAGGTGGGAATAATTTTAACTCCACCAGTTTTACTGTTTACGCTGTTTGGACTTTATATCTGGCATTTAGCCATTGGAGGATAAAGCTATGAGGAAAAAAGTTGTTATCATCGGTGCAGGTTTTGGAGGATTAAGAACTATTTACAATCTAGAAAAATACAAAGACAGATTTGATTTTACCGTGATTAATAAAACTGATTATTCCCTTGAACGACCAGCATTACCTGAAGTTGCTATTGAAGGAAAACCTGTTAGCAAAACCCAGATAAAAATAAAAGATTTTCTGGAAAAAAAAGGTATTAACTTTAAACTTGGAGAAGTTCAAAAAATAAATCCTGAAAAAAATGAAGTTGAACTTGATGGAGAAACTATACTTTATGACTATTTAGTTATAGCCACAGGAGCCATAAAAGATTATGACGCGATAAAAGGCTATGGAGAATACGGCTATTCTGTTTGTGATGATAAAGAGGCTGTAAGGCTTTATGAAAGGTTAAAAAATTTTGATGGTGGTAACGTAGTTGTTGGAGCTGCAAGAAGTTATTTTGGACATACTGTAAATGCTCCTGACCTAAAAGCACCATGTGAAGGTCCTGTTGGAGAAATAATGTTTATGATAGACCATAAACTTAGAAAAGAAGGTAAAAGAGAAAGAAGCAATATAAATGTATTTACTCCCGGGAAAGTTTTCTTTGAGGATGTTGGAGATAATGCAAGAAATACTGTGGCAAAAATAATGGAAGAAAGAGGAATAAAACTACACATAAATAAAGAACTGGTAGAAATCACAGATAAAGAAGTGGTTTTTAAAGATAGGAGTAGTTTACCTGCAGATTTAGCCATTATCATTCCACCGTATAAAGCCCCAGAATTTATAGCAAATAGTGGTCTGGGAGATGATAAAGGCTGGGTTCCAACAGACAAAACAATGAAACATATAAAGTATGACAATATATATGCTGTTGGTGATGTAAACGCTTTAGCACAGCCAAAATTAGGGCACATAGCCATTATACAGGCTGATGTTGCATCTTCGGCAATAGAAAAACAGGAAGGTTTAACAGACGAAATAAAACCGTTCAAACCGGAAGTGTTCTGTATCATGAACATGGGAGGTTTTGAAGCAACATTAATACTATCAAATGCCCTTTATGATAATGAATACGACATTGCATGGCATTCACCAATAGCAAAATTAATGAAAATCAGTTTTGATGAAGAATACTACTATGCCCACGGTAAACTACCACCTGATTTTATTCTGGAAGTATCAAAATATCTAATAGAAAAAATGTTTGGAGGTAAATAAAATGTCAAATCAGATGCCAAGTATAGAACAAATTTTAGGAATGATGGCGAACAAACTTGGAGGAGAAGAACATATCCCGGAAGCAATCAAACACGCAAAAGAGATTGCACCTGAATTAATAGTTGATGTTGCAATGAGTTCTAAAAAAAGCGTTGCAGATGAAAATTCACCATTTGATCCAAAAACAAGCACACTTATTTTTCTTGCTGCAGCACTGGCTTTAAGGGATGAGGAATGTATAAAAGCTCAAACTAAAGCAGCATTAAATATGGGAGCAACAAAAGAAGAACTTCTTGCAGTTATCAAAATAGTTAAACATGCAGTAAATTCATCAATAGTAGGTGCCTCTACACCTATATTAAAAGAAATTTTTGAGAGGAAATAGATATGGCTGAATTACATCCACCTATAGTTCATTTTGCAATAGCTTTAACAATAATAGGAGTCATTTTTGAGCTTCTTGGTTTTGCACTTAAAAGAGAAAGTTTAAAACATGCGGCCTTTTGGACGTTTATTGTTGGAGTATTAGCCGTATGGGGAGCTATGTTTTCAGGTGAAGCTGCTGAAGAAGTAGTAGAAAAGTTCATAGAAGGAACAAATGTAGAAAAAGTTTTTGAACCCCATGAAGAACTTGGAAAGTTTTTACCATGGATATTTACAGGTTTAGGTCTATTTAGGGTTTATCTTTATGTTAAAGAAAACTCTAAGCTGATGATAATTTATTTAATTGCAGCATTTATTGGTATAGGGTTAATAGGTTATCAAGGAAGATTAGGTGGCAAAATGGTTTATGAGTATGGAGTTGGAGTAAAACCTTTAATGGGGAAATCTCCTGTAATACATTCTTCTGAAGAAGATGAAGATTAAATCTTTGGGGTGTAATAAATAATGACCATAAAAATAGGTTTTATCTGCACTGGAAATTCTGCCCGTAGCCAGATGGCAGAAGGATTTGGGAAATATTATGCAGAAAAATTAGGAAAAGATGTAGAGGTTTACTCTGCAGGGTCTAATCCTTCTGGATATGTCCATCCCCTTGCTATAAAAGCTATGGCAGAAAAAGAAATAGATATTTCTAACAATAAGTCTAAATCTCTAGATGATATACCTTTAAATGAACTTGATTATGTAATAACCCTTTGTGGAGATGCTGCTGAAACTTGTCCTGTTATCCCTTGTGCTAATACTCAGCACTGGGGACTTCCTGATCCTGCAAGAGCAGAAGGCACAGAAGAAGAGAAACTACAGGTTTTCAGACAGATTAGAGATAAAATAGAAGAAAGAGTAAAAAATCTTATTGAAGGATTCTAAATGAAAGAGTTGAAATTGTCTTTATATGTAATCACCGATGAAAAACTCCTTGAGGGAAAAAATGTAGCAAAAGCAGTTGAAGAAGCCATTTTAGGCGGAGCAGATATTATCCAGTATAGAGCAAAAAACAAATCCTCCAGAGAAATATATCAGGAAGCTACACAGATAAAAAAAATATGCGATAAATACAATAAGCCGCTAATAATAAATGACAAAGTAGATATTGCTTTGGCTGTTGATGCCGATGGTGTCCATGTTGGTCAGGATGATTTAGATGTTGAAGTAGTTAGAAAATTAATTGGTTTTGACAAAATTCTTGGTTTATCCACAAAAAACATAGAACAGGTTGAAGAAGCAAATAAACTCCCTGTTGACTACATAGGATTTGGCAGTATTTTTCCGACAGGAACGAAAGAAGACGCCCAGCTTGCAGGACTTGAACAACTTAAAAAAGCCATAGAAATTTCTATTCAACCAGTAGTTGCAATAGGAGGAATAAACGAAGAAAATCTACAGTCTGTTTTAGACACAGGTTGCGAAAATGTGGCTGTAGTATCTGCAGTTTTTAAAAATGAAAACATAAAACAAAACGCAAAACGCCTAAAAGAAATCCTAAGCAAGAAGAAAAGAATGGGATTTTAAAAAAATAAAATTAATACTGAAATCCTGATAATTTTTTCCAAAAAATCGCTTCATTACAAAAACTCTTAATCTCCAATTACTTATTTGTAGATTATGTTAAAAAATTTAACACCATAAACATAATTTTTTTATGTCAGAAAATACAAAAAGTAAAAGTTATATATAGTGAGAGGGCATTTATGCCCTCCAATAAATAAAAAAGGGAGGAAAAATGAAAAAGCTTATCTTTTTTCCGGTAATAATGTATATATCTTCATTTATAACTGCCTATTTATTTATATTACTATTTGCAGGAATAAGTATATCCTCAAAAAATTTCGATGTTGTTAAGTTTTTACTATCAACATTCACTAATCCTGACCTTTATATAAGATGTGCAGAAATATCTCTTATATCTTTAATAGGACTTATTGCTCTATTAGGTCTGATCTATCCTATTGCAGATGCTGCATTTACAGGTGTCTATATGGGCATAGTTAAACATTTTACAGGACATTATTTCCTAACAGAAGCTCTCAATAATTTTGTTTCCAATGACAATTTTATCTCAATACTTATGATAGGTATATGGGTGTCTGCTACAAAATTTGTGTTTGGTGTTATCACAGATGATGTCTACGAATTAAGCGCAAAAAGGGTTTATATAGAAAAAGATGATGATTAAAAAAACAAAAGTTTTAATTTAAAAATTTTCATTATAGGAGGAAAAAATGAAAAAAACATTTATAGTTAATGGGAAATTACATTCACAAATTATTCCTTTTAACAAGGAATGGAGATTTCAAATTAAAGTAAAAAAGAAAAATCAAATCCAGGTTCTAAATATCCGTTGTAACAAAAATGTAAAAACTTTTATAGAACATGTGGAAATAGGAGAAGAAATTGGATTAGTTTTGTTCCTTGAAAAAAGTTCAATACAAAAAAATATCTACTATGCAGCATTTGCAGTTCCCAATGAAATTCAAATATAAAATAAGGAGAATTAGCTGAAAAAAATACCCCAAAATTGATACATTAAACGCCATTAAAAAAAATTTAGAAGCATTAAATATCAGTTTATCTCCAATACTAATAGAAGGGATAAAAAGTGAAATTAAAAGATATCAAGAAATAACAATTGAAAATATTAATCCGTATCCCACAGAAATACTTGAAGCAACCCGTAAAAACAAAAAAGGAAAATTTGTGAAAGGAATAATCTTTCTTTTTGAAAATCCTTATAGATATGTTGAAATTGTTGATGAAAATGGGAACATATACTCTGTTGATGATTTACCAGAAGCAAAAATAATAGATAGGTTAGGATTATGGATAAACAAAAATGATTATTTTGATGTGCAATTAGTCTTAATTGACAGTTATACTTTCGCAGAAATTAAATCAATTCCTATTAAGGAAATACGTATCAAAAGTTTTTATAATCTTATTAAAAATTCAATACAGGAATGAATATGTTTTCAGAAAAGGATATTAAGAAAATATTAACCGAAGAAAATGTAGAAAAAACAAAACAGGACAGAATATTACAGAAATTAAAGAATAGAAAAAATCTAAAGCAAGATACATTTTCTATTGAGTCCAAAAAACTGCACAGAAAAATAGTTGGATACTATTACAAAG